>JBKJUI010000179.1:0-6055 GCA_046590775.1 Acidimicrobiales bacterium | reverse complement strand
AGGGCCGCCATCGTGGCCGCCGCCCCGCCCTCAAGGGTCGAGGTGACCACAGTGCCGGCAGGGGCGTCGGCCAGCTCGTCGAGGCCGATGAGGGCCGCCACGATCGGCGTGGACCCGGCGCGGGCCAGGACGTTGCGGGCCACGGCCTGCACCGGGGGCTTGGAGACGAGCAGGATGACCTCGGTGGCCGGGTCGGCCTCGAGCGCGGCGACGGCGGCGCCGGCCATGCGACCGGCCACCCGCTCGGACAGGTCGCGGCCTCCGACCCCGATCACCTGCGACAGCCCCACCCCCCACTGGTCGAGGAGCGACATGACCTCCTGGGCCCCGGTGCCGGCGGCGGCCACGACGCCGACCGGCCCGCGCCGGACGACGTTGGCGAACCCGAGGCCGCAGCCGCCCAACGCCGCGGTGCCGGCCCCCGGGCCCATCACCAGCCGGCCGAGCCGCACCGCACGCTCCTTGAGCTCGACCTCCTCGTCGAGCGGCACGTTGTCGCTGAACAGGAGCACGTGCAGGCCCGCGCCCAGGGCCTTGTGGGCCTCGAGGGCGGCGTAGGGCCCGGGGACCGAGACGATGGCGACGTTGGCGTCGGGGAGGCGCGCCCGGGCCTCGTCCAGGCTGCGGGCCGGCGTGGCCGAGGTCCGGGCGGTGCTCGCCGGCCGGGCGGCGAAGAGGGCCTCGTCGCCGGCGGCGAGGGCCGCGTCGAGCGAGTCGCCGTCCTCGGCGAGGACGGCCAGCACCAGGTCGTTCGCCGTGGCCGCCGGGACCTCGGTGACCCCGCTCCCGCCGAGTGCGACGAGGTTGGCCGGCGTCGCCATCACCGCAGTGGCCCAGGCGACACCGGGCGACGAGGTCATGGCCCGGGTGGCGGCCAGCAGCAGCACCGAGTCGAGGTAGGTGTCGGGGTGCACGACGACACGCTCCACGTCAGCCCCTCCCGGCGGGGGTCCGGTTGCGGACGATGCGGGTGCCGGGCGGGCCGCCCTCGCCGTCGACGGGGGCGGCCAGGGTGGCGAGCACCAGCTCGGGCGTCGTGATCACCGCCACCGAGCCGCCCTCGTGCAGGAAGCGCAGGCAGGCGTCGATCTTCGGCCCCATGCTCCCCGGAGGGAACTGGCCCTCGGCGCTGTAGACCTCGGCCTCGGCGACCACGAGCTCGTGGACCGGCCGCTGCTGCGGGGTGCCGAAGTCGACCTGCACGGCCTCGACCCCGGTGACCAGGACGAGCGCCTCGGCCTTGATCATCGTGGCCAGGCGCTGGGCCGAGTAGTCCTTGTCGATCACCGCCTCCACACCCTCGTAGCCGGAGAGGGTGCGGGCCACCGGCACCCCGCCGCCTCCGCAGGCCACCACGAGGTAGCCGTCCTCCACCAGGCCGCGCACGGCATCGGCCTCGAGCACCGCCACGGGCTGCGGCGACGCCACGACCTGGCGGTAGCCGCGGCCGGCGTCCTCGACCACCGTGCGGCCGGCCTTGGTCATCTGCTCGGCCCGCTCCTGATCGAGGAAGGGCCCGATGGGCTTGGTGGGGTGGCCGAACCCCGGGTCGTCCCGGCGGACGATCACGTGGGTGACAATGGCAACGACTCCGCGCGCCGCCTCGCCGCACTCCTCCCGGAGGGCAAGCGAGATCATGCTCCCGAGCTGGCCCTGGGTCATGGCGTCGAGGGAGAACAGCGGCTGCGGCGGGACGATGTCCTTGGCCGCCCCGGCCTGGATGGCGAGGTTCCCCACCTGCGGCCCGTTTCCGTGGACGACCACCACCCGCCAGCTCTCGGTGAGGAGCGATCCGATGGACCGGGCCATGCTCCTGGCGTTGCGCATCTGCTCGTCGTAGGAGCCCTGCTCCTGCTCGCGGATGAGGGCGTTGCCGCCGAGGGCGATCACAACGGTCCGCTGCAAAAGGTGTCCTCCCGACTCGGGCGATGGCGGTCGCCGGACCGGCACCGAGCGTCTACTATTGTCGGATGGTAAACGATGCGTCTCGGATAGTAAAGGCGCACGAAGAGGACCCGGTGCTCGCCGAGGATCCGGCGGTCGTGGCCGGCTGGGCCAGTGCCGAGGCCAGCCTCTACGGCCCGCTGCTCGCCGATCCGCAGGCCTACGAGCGGGTCGTCGCCCTCGTGGGGGTGCTCGTGACGCACCTGCGCAGGACCGTCGACGACGTCCCCGGACTGGTGGCTGCCAGCCGGCGGGGGGCAGAGCTGGTCACCGAGGTGGCTCCCGAGGAGGCGCTCCCCTGGGTGCCGCTCGACGCCGCCCTGCGGGCGGCATGCGCCATGCGCCATCGGGAGCTGAGAATGGTCCGGCAGCAAGAAAACCGCAAGGAAAGCCTGGGCCACGCACTCGAGTCGGGTGCTCCGTGGGTGCGAATCACCGACCCTGGCTCCCCGGCGGCGGCGGCCGTGGCTCCCGGCCTGCACGTCCACCTGGTCAGCGGGATGGCGATCCGGTGCACGACCGAGATGGACGAGGCGACCGGCGGGGCGCGGTTCGTCTCGCAGCCCGTGCGCGCCGACCTGGAGACGGGCGAGGTCACCGGTCCGCTCGGGGGCGTCGGCAGTGCCCGAGCGGCGGCGACCGTGATCCAGCGCGACGCCGACGTTCGGGAGCTCCAGGAGCTGATCGAACGCCTTGACACCCAGGGACGTGTCGGATAGTAAATGGTGGGGTGTCGTCACAGCCCGACCTGAGCGATCTCATCCTGCGCCTGCAGAGCCAGGGCCTGCGGGCAACCACCGGCATCGGCGGCCGGGCCGGCGGGGCCGGGCCCTCGGACGTCGGCATGCTGTGGGTCGACGACGTGGCGCTCACCCTCGACACCGACCCGTCGCGAGCCGCGCTGTCGCCGTTCGAGCTGCGACCCGACGGCGACGGCTTCGCCCTGTTCGAGGACGGGAACCGCAGGGCGGCCGCCCGACCCCAGGGGCGCCCACGCTTCTACGACCTCGAGACCGCCGACGGGATCCCGTACTGGAAGCTGGCCCTGCTCCACCTCGACTCGCTGGCCAGCACCGTGCTGCAGACCTGCGCGTACTGGGGGAACGACGACCAGTGCACGTTCTGCGGCATCGGCGTCTCGCTCGATTCGGGCAGGACGATCGCCCGGAAGCAGCCGCACCAGCTGGCCGAGGTCGCCGTGGCGGCCAAGGAGCTGGACGGGGTGGTCGACGTCACCCTCACCACGGGCAGCACGCGGGCTCCTGACCGCGGCGGGCTGTACGTCGGGCGCTGCGCCCAGGCGGTGAAGGAGGCGTCCGGGCTGCCGGTCGAGGTGCAGTTCGAGCCGCCGGACGACCTCGACGTCATCGACCGGGTGCACGACATGGGCGCCGACACGATCGGCATCCACGTGGAGACCTTCGACCCCGTGGTGCTCGAGCGCATCGCCCCGGCCAAGGCCAGGACCGGCATCGACGGCTACGTCAGGGCCTGGGAGCGGGCCGTGGCCTGCTTCGGCCCAGGGCAGGTCACCACCTACGTCATCCTCGGGATGGGCGAGGACCCCGAGCTCACCATCGCCGGCTGCCGGCGGGCGGTCGACATGGGCGTGTACCCCTTCATCGTCCCCCTGCGCCCGGTGGCCGGGAGCCTCATGGCCGACGCGGTGCCGCCCGACAGCGGCTACGTCGAGAGCATCCTCAAGCGGGTCGTTCCCTACCTCCGGGAGCGGGGACTCGGCGCCGGGAGCGCGCTGGCCGGCTGCTCGCGCTGCAACGCCTGCTCCCCGATGGCTGCGTTCGAGCAGACGATGCCGACACAGCAGACCATCCAGATCGGGAGGAGGACGGCGTGACCAGCACCAGGACCCCATCGCTCCTGCGATGCGCACTGGTGGCCGGGCCGGACGACGCCGCCGTCCACCACCGGATCCGGCACGAGGTGTTCGTCACCGAGCAGGCCGTGTTCGCAGACGACGACCTCGACGACCTCGACGGCCACCCGGGGACGCTGAAGGCGCTCGGGTTCTGCGACGGCGTCGCCGCCGGCACCGTCCGCCTCTTCCCCACGTCGGTCGACGGGACCGAGTGGCAGGGTGACCGCCTGGCCGTCCTGGCCGCTTACCGCCAGCGCCACCTGGGCGGCCCGCTGGTCGACTTCGCCGTCCGCACCGCAGCCCAACGTGGGGGCCACCGGATGACCGCCCACATCCAGCTCCCGAACGTCCGGTTCTTCGAGAGCCTGGGGTGGGCGCCGGCCGGTGCGGTCGAGACCTACGTCGGGCTGCCGCACCAGCCGATGACCATCGACGTCCGCCGCCGGTCCGCGGCGCAGCAGGCCTGCCCGTGAGCGCGACCGAGGCGCACCCCACCATCCAGCTGCCGGACGAGGTGGCCGTCGTGAACGTGGGGCTGAGCCTGTTCGGGAGCGCGGTCGCCACCCAGGGACGACCGGTCGAGAACGTCGAGTGGCGGATCCCCGCCGGCGGTGACCCCGTCGTGGTCGGCGCGCTGCGCCGCCTCTACGGGCCGCTGGCCGAGCGGGTCGATGCCGCCAACGCCGAGGTGGTGCGCCGCATCGACCAGTCCCAGCCGCTGCTCGTGGGCATCCAGCCGGCGGCCGAGGTCGTCCCCGACTTCGGGGGCAGGACGCTCCTTCACTGCGGTCCCCGCATCGGCTACGACGAGGCCAACGACCCCCTGCGCCGCTCGATGCGCGCCGCCGTTCTGGCCGAGGGGTGGGCCGACGACATCGCCGCCGCCGACACGCTCCTGGCCTCGGACGACGTAGCGCTGGAGCCGGCGAACCTGCACGACGCCGTGGTGCCGATGGTCACGGCGATCGGGCCGAGCCAGCCGGTGTTCGTGGTCGACAACCCTCCGGGGGGCAACCGCGCCTTTTGCCCTCTGAACCAGGGGCCCGGCGAGACGGCGTGGTTCGGCCGGGAGACCCCGGCCGCCGTCGACCGGCTGCGCTTCCTGCGCGACGCGGTCGGCCCCGTCATGGCCGACGTGCTGGGCCGGTCGGGCCCGATCGACGTCTTCGGCCTCGCCTCCCAGGGCGTGCAGATGGGCGACGACGTCCACATCCGGACCCAGGCCAGCACCAACCTGCTGATCAGGGCGCTCCTCCCCCACCTGATCGCGCTCGAGGACCCACGCCGGGGCGACGTCGCCACCTTCCTGGCGGCCGACCACCTGTTCTTCCTCAACCTGGCCATGGCCGCCGCCCGGGCGACCACGGGCTGGGCGATGGACGTGCCGGACTCCTCGATCGTGACCATGATGTCCCGCAACGGGACCGACTTCGCCGTCCGGCTGGCAGGCGGCGACCGGCCGTTCCTCGCCCCCGCCCCTCCCGTCGGCCAGGCCATGTACTACGCCGGCTTCGGCCCGGACACGAGCGCGGCGGACGTCGGCGACAGCGCCGTCCTCGAGCTGGTCGGGCTCGGCGGGCCGGCCGCCGGCGCGTCGCCCTCCGTCGCCGCCTTCGTCGGGGGGACCATGGCCGATGCCCTGGCCACCACCGAGGAGATGGACCGGATCTGCGCGTCCCGAAGCTCCCGCTTCAAGATGGCCCTCCTCGACTTCCGGGGAACGCCGATCGGGGTGGACGCCCGCAAGGTGGTCGAGTCGGGATCGACGCCAAAGGTGACGACCGGCATCCTCCACGCCAGCGAGGGCACCGGACAGGTCGGTGCCGGCGTTGCCACCGCACCGCTGGCCTGCTTCGTCGACGCCCTCCTCGACCTCGACCGCCGCCTGGCGGTCACCTAGCCCCGTCGTGCCCGACCTCGCCAGTGCGGTCCTCGACGCCGGAGACGCCTGGTTCGAGGACAGCGATCGACCGGCCGAGGGCGCCGTCTGCTGCGTGTTCCGGCGCGCTGCGTACCTCCGGCTCGGCCCCCGGCTCCTGGCGGTCTGCGGCCCCGACGTGGCGTCGGGCCCGCTCCACCTCCGGGTCGACCCCCGGCCGATGCTCGCCGTCGGCCAGCCGGTCAGGATGTCGAGGGGCCGACTGGAGGCGGGCCGGCTCGCCGTCGCGCTGGACCCGGAGCGCCGGTGGGGCCCCCGGCCGGTCAGCGCGGCCTCGCTCCGCTCGGGGGTGGTCG
>JBKJUI010000389.1:0-5298 GCA_046590775.1 Acidimicrobiales bacterium | reverse complement strand
GACGGCCTGCTGGGGCGGCGGCTGGCGGCCGACGAGGCGGCCACCCGCCGGGCCACAGGGGAGGCAGCTGTCCTGGAGCTCGCCGACGCCACCGCCGCCCTCGCCCTGGCCGACCAGGCGATCGATCTCGAGCAGGGCTACGCCGAGACCCTGCTCGAGATCGCGGTCATGTCCGAGACCCACGCCGACGGCAACCCCGACTTCGGTGCGTTCGCCCGGATGGACCTGGCGGCGCGCATGATCCGGCTCATCCTCGACCGGAACGCCGCCCTCGACCGGCTCGCGGCCGCCAACCTGGCCATGACGACCGCCGTGCCGGACACGATCGAGTCCCTGCGTGGCGCCGACGTCACAGCCGCCGGGCGCGCCGCCGGCGGCGTGGCGGCGGTGACCGGCGCAGCCACCGAGACGACGTCGCACCTGGCGGACATCTCGAGCCTGCGCACCACGGTCGAGGGCAGCGAGGGCCTCGTCGACGAGCTGCGGGACCTGGCCGGCGGGATGGAGGGCGTGGAGGGGCTCGTGCGGGCGTGCGGCGTGCCTCGAGCCCGGTCCCTCCTCACCAACCCGGGGGCCACGCCGATGCGAACCTTGCTCGCCGGTCTTGGCGAGGTCGGCCTCACCGCCCTCAACACCGGCCTCAACCACTCCTTTCCGACGTTGCTCGAGACGGTCGATCCCGCCGAGGTCATCGCCTTGGCCGCCACACCGCCGGGCGGCGTCGGCATCACCGGACTCGTGGCGCTCCAGCCGCTCATCTCGGCAAAGGAGCTCACGACGGCTCTGACCGCCGCCGGGGGCGCCGGGCCGTTCGCTGCGCTGGCGGCCGCCCTCGGCGCCAAGCCGGCCGGCACCCTGCTCGCCGATCCCAAGGTGGGGGCGAAGCTCGTCGCCCTGTCGGCCTCCCTCGGCGCCGGACTGGCCACCCTGCTGACGACGGCGACGCTGGAGCGGGCCCAGCCCATCCTCGGCGCGCTCACGGCGGAGCGGGTGGCCGAGCTGGCCGATCCCGGCGCGCTGGGCGTGGCCAAGGTCGCGGCCCTGTTCGCGTCATATGACGCCACCGAGCTCGAGGCGCTGGTCACGAGCCACGGCATGGTCGGGCTGAAGGCGGCCCTCGCCAGCTTCACCCCGGCCCAGCTCAAAGCCTCGAAGCTGACCAAGACCCAGCTCGACGCCCTGGCTCCCACCTACTCGATGGCGCAGTCCCACCAGATGGCCACCACGTGGAAGGAGGGCGAGCTGGCCAGCGCCATCGGGGGGACGGGCTACGCCGACGGGGCAGCCCTCCAGGCCCGGCTCGGCCTGCTGGGCAACGCCGCCAAGGTCACCGAGCTGATGGTCACCCGCAAGCTGACGGTGGCCGCGCTCCAGCTGTTCAAGCCGGCGTGGCTGGGCACCTTCATCGGCGCTGGTGACACCACCTTCAACCACCTCACCGCCCTCGCCGTCAAGGACGACGGCATCATCTCGGGTGGCCACGACCGGGTCGCCTTCACGAACCGGACGAACCAGCTCTGGCCGAGCGGCAACCGCCGGTTCCGGGTCACGCCGGCGGTCAGTGCGACCGCCGACATCCAGAAGGTGCAGTACTCGGCGTTGGACGACGCCGGAGGCGTGCGGTCCACCGGCTCCAAGACGCTCCTCGACGGGCTGGCCGGCCGCAAGGCCGCCCTGCTCGCCGACATGAACGCCGCCATCTGGGCGGCCATCGCCGACTGCACGTTCCCGGGTCAGCTGGATGACGGCGGGTACAACGGCACGAACGACTTCACCGTGGCCAGCGCCGGATCCTCGTACAAGGGGTTCTACAACGGCGGCACCCAGGTCGCCACGATGTACCCGGCGTGACGGACCGTTCCGGGCTGGGTCCGATCCTGGACGGCGTCGCCATCTCCGTGGGCGACGACGGGGGCCTCGTGGTGCGGGGCCTCCCCGACGACCGCTCCCTGGCGTCGATGCTCCACGCGCTGCTCACGAGCGACGGCGACGAGGCCCGGCTCGTGGCCGAGGGCGTCGCCGCCCGCCGCACGTCCTCCATCGACATCGCCGGCGTGCGCTTCGCCGGGGACCGGGTCGTCCTGTTCGACGTCGTCGACGAGGAGCGGGAGGTCCCGGCTCCCGCCTTTGACCGCCTTCTGGCTCGCTGGCTCCGCGCCCTCGGATCCCTGCCCGCACCGCCCGTCCCCGATGCGGTCCGCCTGGCCGACGCCCTCGATGCCCGGGCCGAGCTGGCGCCGTGATCTACAGCTGGTCGGTGATGACGCGCATGGCGGCCAGCTTCCGACGCTCGTCGAGTCCCATGCACGGGACGGTAGTCCCCGGCTAGTCCAGCTCGACGATCCGTGTCCTGCGGATCGTGGCGTCGTCGAGGTCGAGGAGGGCCAGGGTGTGGTGGGGCTGCACCCGCTTGTCCGTGGGGCTGCCGGGGTTGAGGAGGCGCTGGCCGTGGCCGCGGGCGTCGAGCGGGGCGTGGCTGTGGCCGAACACGACCAGGTCGCAGCCGGGGAACCACCGAGCCAGGCGGGCCTCCCGACCGGTGCGGGCGCCGCTGTCGTGGACCATCCCGATCCGGACGCCGTCCAGCACCACCTCCCGGCGCTCGGGCAGGTCGAGGTCGACGTCGTTGTTGCCGAGGACCGCGTGCACCGGCGCCACCTCGGCGAGCTCGTCCAGGAACCACCCCTCGAGCACGTCGCCGGCGTGGAGGATGACCTCGGCCGTGCGGAGGTGCTCGATGGCCGACGGAGGCAGCGCCATGCGCCCGCCCCGCCGCACATGGGTGTCGGACAGCACGACGACCCTCACCCCGGGTCGCCCGGGGCCGGCCGCGGCACCTCGACGGTGGGGGCCACGGACAGCTCGGTGGTGGGCGCGACGGCCGCCGGCGCCGCCCGGGAAGCGGTCACGGGCTGCACCGGCGCCGGAGGCTTGGCGTCGGCGGCCCTGCGGTCGGAGGAACCCTCGACCGGCCGCTGGCGGCGGGCCAGCAGCTCGAGCGTGTAGGTGAGCGCACCCCCGGCTGAGAAGACGGCGATCACGAGCCCGCCGACCTCGGGAGGGAACGGGACCAGCACCGCCAACACGGCCCCCACCACCCACACCAGCTGGAAGCACGCCTCGAAGCGGGCGAAGGCGCGTCCCTGGACGGCGTCGCCGTTGTCCCGCTGGACCAGCGAGTCGAAGGCAAGCCGGGCCGAGGCGGCGGCGACAGCGACGGCGAAGGCCAGGGCGGCGGTCATGGCCACCCCGGCCGTGCGCCAGGCGAGAAGACCCGTGAACGTCACGCCGATCAGGGCGCCAAGCACGATGTGCTCCTCGCGGAGCACCGCCCGGAGCCGGGGCGCCATGGCCGAGCCCAGCAGCGACCCGGCGGCGCTGGCGGCGATGGCCAGGCCCAGCCAGCCGTTCGGGATCCCCTCACGTCGGAAGGAGAAGGCGATGTGGAAGGCCAGGAAGCCGACGATCCCCCGCAGCACGGCCATCGACGTGGCGGCCCGCACGATGCCGGGGGCGAACAGGCCCTCGGGACGCTCCTTCTCCGGCCCTGCGTCGGCGGCCCGCCCCTCGCCCCGGTGGTCGACCAGGGTGACCGAGGCGATGGCGCCGGCGCCGAAGACGACGGCGGCCAGCCGCAGCACCCAGCCCGGGCCCAGGAAGGGCAGCTTGAGGACGAGCGCGGCCGGCAGCGCCCCCACCAGGCCGGCGAGGGCGGCCAGGACGGCGAGTCGGCTGTTGGCCTTGACCAGCCCGTCGTCCTGGTCGACCGTGGCCTTGACCAGGGCGGCCTTGGCCACCCCGTGGGCCTTCGACAGCACGAGCATCCCGAACACGAGTGGGAAGAGCGCCAGCCCCTGCACGGCCTCGGCCGCGAACATGGCCAGCACCGCACGCCCGGCGGCGGCGCCGAGGGCCATCCGCCGCCGGCCGGACGCCCACCGGTCCATGAACGGGCCGAGGAACGGGGCTACCACGGCGAACGGGGCCATGGTGAGCAGGAGCGACAGGGCCACCTTTCCCTTGGCCTCGCTGGGTGAGATGTCGAAGAAGAGGGAGCCGGCGAGGGCCACCGTCACGCAGGTGTCGCCGGCGACGGACAGCACGTGGACCCGGGCCAGGCGCACGAACGGCGAGGCCTCCATCGACGACGGGCCGCCTTTTCGGGGACCGGACGGAGGCTGCAGCGGCCGCCAGCCGCCCGAGGCCTGCATGACGCATGCCAACCTAATCCTCCTTCCACCCCCGACCTGCCCCGCGGGCGTTGCGGCGCAGGACCAGCACCCGCCGGCCGCCGCTCCCCGCCGGGCCCACCGAGTGCAGGGGCCGGGCCTCGCCACCGGCCCGGGGACCCCGGAACAGGGCCAGGTGGCCGGGCCCGGCCGTCCAGCGGGCCAGCTCCTGCTGCCCGGAGCGGTCGGCCACCACCCGGAGCTCGGCCGAGCCGGCGAGCGTGACGACGGCCACGAAGCCCTGGTAGAAGGTGTTGTCCCGATGGGGACTGATGCCCTCGCCGGCACCGTAGGCCGTGGTGGCCGCCTCGTCGGGCCGCCAGGGCGTGCCGGCGGCCGTCGCCGCGAGCGCCAGGCGGGAGGCCAGTCCCTCGAGCGCCGGTCGCCCGGCCACGGCGCAGACCCCGGCGGCGCCGGCCTGGCGGACCGGGCCGACCGCCGGCTCCAGCGGTTCGAGGGCCAGGTCGGCCACCGCAGCAGCCAGCGCCACGACCTCGGCCGGGTCCACCGCCCCGGCCACCTCCGCCCACCCCTCGCGCTCGCAGGCGACCATCGCGGCAGCGAGCTCGTCCACCCCCCGAGTCTGCCCACCCGTGGTGTGCGGGGGGACCAGAAGTGGGCAGACCCGAAGGTTCAGCTGGGGCTCTCGAACTTGTAGCCCAGGCCGCGGATGGTGGTGATGCGGCGGGGTGCGCCCGGGTCGTCCTCGATCTTGGCCCGCAGCCGCTTGACGTGGACGTCGAGGGTCTTGGTGTCGCCCACGTAGTGGGGACCCCACACACGGTCGATGAGGGTGTCCCGGGTGAGGACCCGGCCGGCGTTGGTGAGCAGCAGCTCGAGCAGCTCGAACTCCTTGAGGGGCAGGTTGACCGGCTGGTGACGCACCGACACCTCATGGCGCTCAGGGTCGAGGCGCACGTCGCCGACCACCAGCACCTCCCCCGACCGGTCGTCCTCGGCCAGCGCCGGGGTCCGCCGCAGCACGGCCCGCCTGCGTGAGCTGGTGGCTCGCATGCGGGCCGTGCTGCGGCGGACCCCGGCGCTGGCCGAGGACGACCGGTCGGGGGAG
>JBKJUI010000388.1:0-5143 GCA_046590775.1 Acidimicrobiales bacterium | reverse complement strand
GCCCTGCGCCGACTCGCGGTAGGACAGCTGCATCCCGGCGTCGACCGGGTCGTACTTCTGCCCGAACGGGGCGTAGATCGAGAACTCCTTGAACAACCCGTCCATGCCGAACGTGCGGGCCTCGTCGGGGATGATCGGCACGACCCGCGACCCCATGCCCTTGTCCCGCAGCAGGTTCCGCAGCAGCTTGGTGAAGCCCATGGTGGTCGACACCTCCTGCTTCCCCGAGCCCTTGTCGAACTCGCTGAAGACCGCCTCCTCGGGCTGGGTGAAGGTCGACCTCCGCACGACCCGTCGGGGGAGCGAGCCGCCGAGCTGGCGGCGGCGGGCCATCAGGTACTCGTGCGCAGGGCTGTCCTCGGCGGGCCGGTAGTAGGGCGGGTCGTCGGCGTCGAGGGCCTCGTCAGGGATCTCCGCCCCGAGGTGGAGCCGGTCGCGCAGCGCCCGCAGCTGGGTCTTGTTCATCTTCTTGATCTGGTGGGTGGCGTTGCGGGCCTCGATCTCGGGGCCGAGCGTCCACCCCTTGATGGTCTTGGCCAGGATCACCGTCGGGCTGCCCTCGTGCTCGGCGGCCGCCTTGTAGGCGGCGAACAGCTTGCGGTAGTCGTGGCCGCCCCGGGGGAGCGTGAACAGCTCGTCGTCGGAGAGGTGCTCGACCAGCTTGCGCAGCCTCGGGTCGGGGCCGAAGAAGTTGTCCCGCACGTAGGCGCCGCCGCGTGTGGCGTAGTTCTGGAACTCGCCGTCGACGGTGGTGTTCATCTTGTTGAGCAGCACGCCGTCGGTGTCGCGCTGCAGCAGCTCGTCCCAGCGTGAGCCCCACACGACCTTGATCACGTTCCAGCCGGCGCCCCTGAAGGTGGCCTCGAGCTCCTGGATGATCTTGCCGTTGCCGCGCACCGGGCCGTCGAGGCGCTGAAGGTTGCAGTTGACCACGAAGATGAGGTTGTCGAGCTGGTCGCGGGCGGCGATCGACAGGGCGCCGAGGGACTCGGGCTCGTCGCACTCGCCGTCGCCGAGGAACGCCCACACCTTTGACTTGCTGGTGTCGGCCAGGCGGCGGTTCTGGAGGTAGCGGTTGAAGCGGGCCTGGTAGATGGCGTTGATGGGGCCGATGCCCATCGACACCGTGGGGAACTCCCAGAAGTCCGGCATCAGGCGGGGGTGTGGGTAGGAGGAGAGCCCGGTGCGGCCCACCTCCTCGCGGAAGTGGTCGAGGTCGTCCTCGGACAGCCGCCCCTCGAGGAAGGCTCGGGCATAGATGCCCGGGGCGGCGTGGCCCTGGAAGTACACCTGGTCACCGAAGCCGCCGTCGTCCTTGCCGTGGAAGAAGTGGTTGAAGCCGACCTCGATGAGCGACGCCGAGCTGGCGTAGCTGGACAGGTGACCGCCGATGCCCTCGGAACGCAGCTGGGCCCGGGTCACCATGACGGCGGCGTTCCACCGGATGAACGCGCGGATGTGGCGCTCCATGTCCTCGTCGCCCGGGAACCACGGCTCGAACTCGGGCGGGATGGTGTTGATGTACGGCGTGGACACACTGGCCGGAAAGCCGACCTGCTGGGACTGCGCCCGCTGCAGCATCCGCATCAGCAGGTAGCGGGCCCGGTTGCGGCCGTGGTGCTCGACGATGGCGTCGAAGCTCTCGAGCCACTCCTGGGTCTCGGACGGATCCGTGTCCGGCAGCTGATGGCTGAAGCCGTCGAAGATCATGCCGTCACTCATGTCCCGATGATCCCACGGAACCGAGAAGGCCTCCGACGTAACCTTCTCCGGGTGTCGCTCGTCAGAAGGCGCCTGTCCTGGGCCCTGGTGGCGGCGGTCGCCGCCTGCGGCTTCGTCGGCGTCGAGGCGTGGCCGCTGACCGGTTGGCGGTTGTTCTCGGAGCGTCGGGGCCCGGTGACCATCCGGCTGGAGGCTCGCACGGTCACGGCCGACGGGTCAGAGGCCCTCGTGCCGTTCGGACGGCTGCCCCACTCGTACTCCGGCTCGGTGCCCGTCCTGGCGGAGATGGCCGGCCAGCGTCCGGAGCAGCGGGAGCCGGCCTGCGGGGCGTGGGCGGTGGCCACCGCCGAGCTGACGAGGATCCTGGTGGTCGAGGTCCGGGTCTACGAGGTGGCCGACGACCTGCGGGACGGCAGCAGCCGGGCCGCCCTGGCGTGGACCTGCGCCCGAGGTGCTCGATGAGCCACGTGTCGGTCCGGGCACCGACGCCTCCTCCTGCCGGTGAACGCTCCGTGAAACGTGGGCCGACGGTGGGGGCTGGAGCCTTCGCTCACCTCCAGACCGCCCGCCTGGCGCTGGCCGTCGTGCTCGGCGCCCGACTCGCCCTCTCCCCGTTCGGCGCAGCCGTCGGCCAGCCCGATTCGCTGTGGCGCCCTCGCGGGACCGGCCTCGTCTTCGCCACGCCGCCACCGGTCGCTGCGGTGATCGGCCTTCAAGCGGTGGGCGTGGCCGGAGCGGCCCTGTACGTCTGGCGGCGACGCCTCCCCTCGCTGGTCGTGGCGTGGGCGGGCCTGCTGCTGCTGGCCGGCCTGCGCACCAGCCTGGGCAAGATCCTCCACAACGACGTGCTCCTCGTCCTCGCCGCCGGCCCCCTGCTCCTGGCCGGATCCGTTCCCTCTGACGCCGGGCCTGACCCGGACCAGGATGCGCGCACCGGCCTGGACGCCGCCGCCGCCATCGTCATCGTGGGCTACCTGTGCACCGCGTGGTGGAAGCTGCTGCACACCGGCCCCGCCTGGGCGCTCTCGGACAACCTGCGCTGGTCGCTGGCCGCCGGCCGGGGTGGCTCGCACTGGCCGGCGCTCACCGGCTGGCTGGTCGGCCACCCGGCCGTCTGCATCGCCCTGGCCTGCGGCATCCTCGGCCTCGAGCTCGGCTCCCCGCTCCTGTGGCTGCGCCCCCGCCTGGCTCCGCTGTTCGTGGCCGCCGCCGCCCTCCTGCACGGGGGGACGTGGCTCGTCCTCGGCCTCGACTACTGGGCCCACCTGGCCGTGGTGACGCTCGTGCTCCTGCCGTGGGCCAGGATGCGGAGCCGATGAGCCCCACCACCACCGTGTACACCGATGGAGCCTGCAGCGGGAACCCCGGCCCCGGGGGGTGGGCCTGGGCCGTGCCGGGCGGCCGTTGGCGCAGCGGGTTCGCCGCCTCCACCACGAATCAGCGGATGGAGCTGCAGGCCGTCCTCGACGCCTGCGAGGCCAACGACGGCCGAATGGTGATCGTCAGCGACTCGACCTATGTCGTCAACTGCTGGCGGGACACGTGGTACGTGAAGTGGATGGCCTCGGGCTGGAAGAACAGCTCGAAGCAGCCGGTGGCCAACCGCGACCTGTGGGAGCCGCTGGTCCCCCACTTCCAGTCGGGCCGGCTGGTGCTCCGGTGGGTGAAGGGGCACTCGGGCGACCCGATGAACGACCTCGTCGACCGCCTGGCGGTGCGGGCCTGCGTCGAGCAGAGGCCAGCCGAGGCCGCCCAAGCCCCCGAGGGCGGGATCGAGGCCGCCGGCCCAGCCGACCTGGTGGCCGAGAAGGTGGAGGCGATCGCCGGCCACCCGATGCTCGTCGCCGGGCTCCGGCCTCCCGGCCTCGGTGGCTACGACCCGAACCTGGTGGCCGACCGGGCCCGCGACCTGCTCCGCACCCGCCTCCTGGCCGAGAAGCTGCTGCACCCCGACCTCGTCGTCCTGTCGGGCATGGACCTCGGCGCCCCCCAGATCGGCGTCGAGGCGGCCGCCTCGCTCGACCTGCCCTACGTGGCGGTGCTGCCCTACCCGGCGATGGAGTCCATGTGGCCGCCCGAGGCGCAGGAGCGCCACCGCACGCTGCTCGGCGGGGCCCGCGAGGTGGTGACGGTCGGGCGCAAGGCGCCGACCACCAAGCAGCAGGCCGGCGCCGGGCTGGCCCGTCGCAACGACTGGCTGGCCCGCCACGCCAAGGACGCCCTCGTGGTCTGGGACGGCAGGGACGAGGCCACCGGCCGCCAGGTGAAGGCCCTCGAGGGCCGCCTCGGGTCCGAGAACGTCCAGCTGATCGAGCCCTGATCCGTGCGCGTCGGGGTGGACACCGGGGGGACCTTCACCGACGTCGTGGCCGAGGACGGGCGGATCGCCAAGGTGCCGTCCACGCCGCACGACCCGGCCGAGGCGGTGGGCGCCGCCGTGGCCGCCTTTGCCCCCGACGTGCTGGCCCACGGCACGACCGTGGCCACCAACGCTCTGCTCGAGCGCCGGGGCGCGGTGGTGGCCCTCGTCACCAACGAGGGCTTCGCCGACCTGATCGAGATCGCCCGCCAGGACCGGCCGGCGCTGTACGACCCCACGGCCCGGAGGCCGCCCCCACTGGTGGCCCGCGAGCTGCGCCTCGAGGTGGCCGGCCGGCTCGGCCCCGACGGCGTCGAGCTGGAGCCGCTGGGGCCGGTCCCGGAGGTGCCGGAGGCGGCCGAGGCCGTCGCCGTGTGCCTGCTCCACAGCGACCTCGACGACGGCCACGAGCAGGCGGTGGCGGCGGTGCTGCGCGGGCGGGGGCTCGACGTCACCTGCAGCGCCGAGATCTCGCCGCAGCACCGGGAGTACGAGCGGCTGTCGACGACCGTGGCCAACGCCTACCTGCGCCCGAGCTGCGGCGAGTACCTGGCCCGGCTCTCCGAGCTGGCCGGCGAGGTCCTCGTCCTCACCTCGGCCGGCGGCCTGGTGCCGGTCGACGAGGCGGCCCGGGTGCCGGCCCGCCTGCTGCTGTCCGGTCCGGCGGGAGGCGCCGTCGCCGCTGGCTGGGCCGCGGCGGCGGCGGGCTTCCCCGATGCGGTCACCTTCGACATGGGGGGCACCTCCACCGACGTCTGTCTGGTCCTCGGCGGGCGGCCCGCTCCGGCCGGCGAGCGCACGGTGGCCGACCTGCCGGTGCGGCTCCCGTCGCTCGACGTGCACACGATCGGCGCCGGCGGCGGGTCGATCGCCCGGGTCGACCCGGGCGGGGCGCTGGCCGTCGGCCCGCGCTCGGCCGGGGCCGTCCCCGGTCCGGCCTGCTACGGCCTCGGGGGGAGCGAGCCGACCGTGACCGACGCCGACCTCGTCGCCGGCCGCATCCTGCAGGGCGCCGCCCTGCCTGGCCTCGAGGCGCTCGACCTGGAGGCGGCGGCGGCGGCG
>JBKJUI010000360.1:0-4357 GCA_046590775.1 Acidimicrobiales bacterium | reverse complement strand
CTACGCCCATGCCGACAGCGGATCGCCCATCAGCGGCTCCGCCGGCGCAGCCGACGGCCTCAACGTCGCCGGGAGCCCGTCGCCCTACAACGACCGGAAGCTGAAGCTGTCGGTGACCATCCCGTCCGAGCTCGACCTGGTCATGAACTCCGGCTGGTTCAAGGTCGAGTACGAGGTGACGGACGGCAGCACGCTGGTCGACCGGACGACCTGGGGGGTGACGGTCCAGGGCAGCCCGGTGCACCTGGTGGTGTAGGGCTAGCCCTTGGCGTCAGCCCAGGTCGCGCCCCAGGAGAGGTTGACCTCGAGCGGGACGTCGAGGCTGGCGGCTCCCTGCATGGCCTCGAGCGTGCGCCGCTCGGCCTCGGCCTCCTCCTCGGGGGGCACCTCGAGGATCACCTCGTCGTGGACCTGGAGCACCAACCGGCTTCGGAGGCCGGCATCCTCGAGCTCGGCGTCGAGGCGGACGAGGGCCACCTTGAAGATGTCGGCGGCCAGCCCCTGGATCGGCGCGTTCTTGGCCTGCCGCTCGGCCGCCATGCGGGTGCCAGGGTTGCCGCCGGTCAGCTCGGGCAGGAGCCGGCGGCGGCCGAACAGCGTCTCGGTGTAGCCCCTGTCGCGGGCCTCGGCCACCACCCGGTCCATGTAGGCGGCGACCGACGGAAAGGCCTCGAAGTAGGCGTTGCGCAACGAGGTGGCCTCGTCCTTGCTGATCGAGAGGCGCTGAGCGAGGCCGAACGACTCCATGCCGTAGGCCAGGCCGTAGCTGACCATCTTGGCCTTCGACCGCTGGGCCAGCGTCACGTCACCAGGCTCGACCTCGAAGATGCGCGCCGCCGTGGCCGTGTGGATGTCGGTGGGGCTGGTGAAGGCCCCGATCAGTCCCGGGTCGTGGGCCAGGTGAGCGATGACCCGCAGCTCGATCTGGTTGTAGTCGGCCACGAGCAGGCGCCAGCCCGGCTCGGGCACAAAGGCGCGGCGGAAGCCGCGACCCTCCTCGCTCCGAACCGGGATGTTGTGCAGGTTGGGCTCCTCGGACGAGAGCCGCCCCGTCCGGGCCACCGTCTGCTGGAACGTGGCGTGGATCCGGCCGTCGGGCTCGACCGAGCCGAGGAAGCTCTCGCCGTACGTGGACCGCAGCTTCTCGACCTCGCGGTAGCGCAGGAGCTCGTCGATGATCGGGTGCTGTCCCCGCAGCTTCTCGAGGCTGGCGGCATCGGTCGAGAACCCCGTCTTGGTGCGCTTGGACGGCTCGAGACCCAGCTCGTCGAACAGCACGGTGCGCAGCTGCGGGGTGGAGCCCACCGTGAAGGGGTGGCCGGCCAGCTCCTGGATCTGCACCTCGCGCTGACGGGCCTCCTCGCCGAAGGCGTTGAACATGGCGCGCAGGTGCTCGACGTCGACTGCGACCCCGACCACCTCCATGCGGGCCAGGACCCGCACCAGTGGGCGCTCGATGTCGTCGTGAAGAACCGTGAGGTGCCGAGCCTCGAGCGCGGCCCGGAGCGGCTCGATGAGGCGGGTTACGGCCACGGCGTCGCGAGCCTCCTGCTCACCGGCCACCTGGGCGGTGCCGAGCAGGTCGAGCTGGCCCGGGGGCGGCGCATCCGGCGAGCGCACCTCGAGCCCCGCGTACCTGGCCGCCACGTCGTCGAGTGGGTATGCGTCGCGTGCCGGGTCGAGGAGGTAGGTGGCCACGGCGGTGTCCAGGTCGAGCGTGCGGACGTCGACCCCGAGCGGCAGCAGGCTGCGCAGCAGGGGCTTGGCCTGGTGGGCGCTGACGGGCACGCCCCCAGGTCCCACGAGGTTGGCGAGGGCGACGGCCACCTCGGGATCGGCGAGCAGCTCGCCGGCCAGCCAGGTGGCTTCTTCGGCGCCGAGGGCGGCGAGAGCGACGCCGGCGAGTGGCGACCGCCCCGGTCGACCCTCCCACGACGCGGCCACGCCGAGGGGCACGGCCGCGTGCAGGGCTCCGGTCAGCCCTTTGACCGCCTCCGCCGCCGTGGCCGGGCGGCGCACCTCGACGTCGAAGGGCTCGGTCTCGGGCTCGGGCTCGACCAGCTTCCCGCCGACGGCTTCCTGCAGTCGGCCCCACAGGCTCCGGAACTCGAGGAAGTCGAAGAGCTTCCGGATCTCGTCGTGGTCGAAGCCCCCCATCTTCAGCTCGTCGAGGTCGACCTCGAGCGGCACGTCGCGCACGAGCGGTGTGGCTCGGGCGTTGGACCGGACCTGCTCTTCGCCCTTCTCGAGGTTCTGCCGAACCTTCGGGGTGAGCTTGTCCAGGTTCGCGAAGATGCCGTCGAGGTCCCCGAAGTCGTTGACCAGCCTGGCTGCGGTCTTCTCCCCCACCCCGGGCACACCGGGCAGGTTGTCGCTGGGGTCACCACGCAGCGAGGCGTAGATGGGATAGGCGACCGGCGTCACGCCGGTCCGGTCCTTGATGCCGGCCTCGTCGTAGAGCACGTAGTCGCTGACGCCCCGCCGGTTGTAGAGCACCTTCACGTGGGGGTCCTCGACCAGCTGGTAGGCGTCGCGGTCGCCGGTGACCACGATCACGTCGTCACCCCGGTCGCGAGCCTCGGTGGCCAGGGTGGCCAGGACGTCGTCGGCCTCGAACCCGACCGCCTCGACCATCGGGATGCGCAGCGCCTCGACCACCTGGCGGACCAGCCCGAACTGCTGGCGCAGGATGTCGGGTGTCTCGCTGCGGCCTGCCTTGTAGTCCTTCACCGTGAGGTGGCGGAAGGTGGGCTCGGGGCGGTCCCAGGCCACGGCGATGCCGTCCGGCGTGTGGTCCTTCAGCAGGTTGATGAGCATCGACGTGAAGCCGAAGACGGCGTTGGTGACCTGGCCGGACGCAGTGGCCATGTCGGTGGGCAGGGCGTGGAAGGCCCGGTAGGTGAGCGAGTTGCCGTCGAGCAACATGAGCAGCGCCATCGGCAGGAAGCCTAGGAGGGGTCTGGGCGCAGCCCCTGCTCGATCACCTGCAGGGAGACCTCTTTCATGGTGCGGCGCTGGCGCATGGCCGTGCGCTGGATCCAGGTGAAGGCGTCCTGCTCCTTCAGCCCGCAGTCGTCCATGAGGATGCCCTTGGCCCGGCCCACGGTGCGCTGGGTCTCGATCTGCTGCTCGAGCCCCTGCACCTCCCTGGCCAGAGCCACCATCTCGCGATGGCGGCCCAGGGCCACCTCGATCTGGGGGATCAGGTCGTTCCGGTCGAACGGCTTGACGAGGTAGGCCAGCGCCCCGGCGTCGCGAGCCTGCTCGATTAGGTCGCGCTGGCTGAACGCCGTGAGCATCAGCACCGCCGCCAGCCTCTCGCCGGCGATCTCCTTGGCCGCCTGCAGGCCGTCCATCCCCGGCATCCGGATGTCGAGGATGACGACGTCGGGGTTGTGCTTCTTGACCAGCTCGACGGCCTCGTCGCCGCGACCGGTCTCGGCCACGATCTCGTAGCCCTCCTCCTCGAGGATCTCTCGGAGGTCGAGGCGGATGATGGCCTCGTCCTCGGCGATGACGACGCGTGTGGGCATGTCGTGCTCCTCGGGCAATGGTCAGCTGGTGGGAAGGCGGTCGAGCAGTGCATCCTGCTCGTGCCCGAGGTCGAGGATCTGCTGCTGCAGCTTCGTCTGGGCCTGGGCCAGTCGCTCGACATGGCGGCTGGCCTGGGCCGAGTCCCGCTTGGCCTGACCGCCCCGCACGAGAGCGTCGGTCATGGCGTCGTCGGCGTCGGATCGCAGGGCCGCCAGCTGCTCGTTGACCTGGGCCAGCTCCTCTCGGGCGCGCCTGAGCTTGCCGCTGGTGGCGGAGAGCTGGCGCTCGACGGAGAACAGGCCCATGGGAAGGTGGAGGATACGCCGGCCGAACCACCCCCTCCCGTTCTGACAGGAGTTGGATGTCGCGCTCGGCACCGAACTCCTGTCAGGTGCCGGGCCAGCCCACCTGGTCGGCCAGGAAGGAGAGCACCTCGGCCCGCTCGTCGAGCGTGCGTGACACGGTGCGCATGCCGTGGCCCACCGACTCCTCGTGGCGGAGGAGGACCGGCCGCTCGTCGGGAGCCGCTCCGTTCCCGTGCTGGAGGGCGGCGCACAGCTTGCGGGCGTGCAGCGGGTCGACGCGGGTGTCGCCGTCGAAGACGGTGAACAGCACCGCGGGGTAGGGGGTCGCCTCGCGGACGTGGTGGTAGGGGGAGTAGTCGAGCAGCCAGCCGAGCTGCTCGACGTCCTGCGCCGTGCCGTACTCGCTCGACCAGGTCGCGCCGAGGCCGAACTGCTCGTAGCGCACCATGTCGAGCAACGGCGCCGAGCAGACAACGGCGGCATAGAGGTCCGGGCGCTGGGTCAGGGCGGCGCCGACC
>JBKJUI010000296.1:0-7804 GCA_046590775.1 Acidimicrobiales bacterium | reverse complement strand
GGAGCTTCGGCGGCCCGGTCCCGTCGTAGCGCAGGTCGAGGCGGGCATAGAGCGCTGGGGGCTCGGTCCCCCAGCTGCGGCGGATGGGCTCGTGGGCCTCGGGCGGCACGCCCATCCGCTCAAGCCATCCCTGGTCGAGCATGAGGTCGCCGGCGTCGATGCACAGCGACCACAGGTCGGCGGCCGCCCGCTCGAGCAGGTCGACCTCGTCGGCACGGAAGGCGTAGCAGGCCGTCTCGTCCCAGTAGGCCCGGTTCGTGCCGTCGGGCTGCTCTGTCCAGCAGTAGACCAGTCCCTGGTCGGTGACCGTGTCGACCCAGCCGTCGCGCGCCTCCAGCCTTCGCCGCTCCACGCCCGTCAACCGCCGGAGGACGACTTGCCGCCGAAGCCGCCCCGACCGACCTTGCTGGCGTTCTGCGCGGCTTTCGACCCGCCTTTGGTGAAAGCGCCGCCGGTCACGCTCTGCCCCGGTTGGTACGAGCTGCCCCGGTAGTAGTAGTAGCGCCCGCCGCCGCCTGGCGTGCTGCACTGGCGCTGGTCGATGACCCGCTGGTTGGCGTCGACGCAGGCCCGCTTCTCGCGCCCCGGCGTCCGGCATGAGGTGAGGATGCCAGCGGCGAGAAAGGTCACGGCGGGGATGGCGACGACGGCGGAGCGACGTCGCGCGGTCGTCGGTGAGGCCATCGTCAGGAGATGGTGCCACAGGCGGTGGGCCATGCCGCGGAATGATCGCGACCGCTTGCCGCATCTCTTCTCCTCCGACGTGGTACTACGTTCCGGACACGGAGCACGCCGGGGGGATGCGGTCGATGGAGAGCGGAGCAGCCACGCTGCTCGAGGAGGGCGCGGGCCCGGCCATCCTTTCGGTCAAGGGTCTCGAGGTCGTCTACAACGACGTGATACTGGCCATCCGCGGCGTCTCACTCGAGGTGCCCACCGGCAAGGTCGTCGCTCTCCTCGGGGCCAACGGAGCCGGCAAGACGACGCTGCTGCGGGCTGTCACCGGGCTGCTCGGCGTCCACCGGGCACGGATCACCAAGGGCAGCGTCGATGTCGACGGCCAGCGGGTCACCGGCGCCGACCCGGCCAGCCTCGTCCGCCGCGGCGTGGCGCAGGTCATGGAGGGCCGCCGGATCTTCGCCGAGCTCACGGTCGACGAGAACCTCCGGGCCGGTGCCTTCACCGTGCGGAGCAAGGCGGCGCGTGAGGAGGCGTCGGCCCGGGTGATGGACCTGTTCCCCCAGCTCGTGCCTCGGCGTCGCCAGGTGGCGGGCTACCTCTCGGGTGGTGAGCAGCAGATGCTCGCCATCGGCCGGGCACTCATGCAGTCGCCTCGGCTGCTGCTGCTCGACGAGCCCAGCCTCGGCCTGGCGCCGATCATCGTCGAGCAGATCGCAGAGATCGTTCGCACCGTCAACCGGCAGGGCACCAGCGTCCTGCTGGTCGAGCAGAACGCCACCATGGCGCTGTCGGTCGCCGACCACGGTTACGTGCTGGAGAACGGCAAGGTGGTGAAGGACGGTCCCGCGGCCGAGCTGGCCGACGACCAGGACATCCGCGAGTTCTACCTCGGCGTCGGCGAGGCCGGCCGCCGGTCGTTCCGCGACGTGAAGTCCTACCGGCGCAAGAAGCGGTGGGGCCAGTGAGCGCGACCGACGCCGCCGCCGATGAGCCGCTGCTCGAGGTGCGGGGGGTGACGCTGCGCTTCGGCGGGGTCACCGCCATCCAGGACGTGTCGTTCGACGTCCACCGGGGCGAGCTGTTCGCGGTGATCGGCCCCAACGGCGCCGGGAAGACGTCGATCTTCAACTGCCTGAACGGGGTGTACCGCCCCCAGGAGGGCTCGATCCGCTTCAAGGGCACCGAGATGGTGGGCCGCAAGCCGGTGGCCGCCGCCGGCCTCGGCATCGCCCGGACGTTCCAGAACCTGGGCCTGTTCACGAACCTCGACGTGATCGACAACCTGATGCTCGGACGCCACCAGCGCATGCGCACGGGCTTCCTCGCCGGGGCGCTGTGGGTCGGGCGGGCCAAGCGCGAAGAGGTCGTGAACCGCCGCCGCTGCGAGGAGATCGTGGAGATGCTCGAGCTCCAGCCCTACCGTCGCTCCCACGTCGGCACCCTCCCCTACGGCGTGCAGAAGCGGATCGAGCTCGGCCGTGCGCTGGCCATGGACCCCGACCTCCTGCTCCTCGACGAGCCGGTGGCCGGGATGAACCTCGAGGAGACCGAGGACATCGCCCGCTACATCCTCGAGATCAAGGCCGAGCTCGACCTGGCCATGATCCTGGTGGAGCACGACATGCACATGGTGATGGACCTGGCCGACCGGGTGATGGCGCTCGACTTCGGCCGGGTCATCGCCACCGGGGACCCGGCCGAGGTCCAGGCCGACAGCCGGGTCATCGAGGCCTATCTCGGGACTGTCTCATGAGCGCCACCCTTCCGGCCCAGCTGCTCGAGCGGGCCCGGGCGACCCCGACCCGCACCGCCTACCGGCACAAGCGGCTGGGCGTGTGGGAGGCCGGCACCTGGGCCGACTACGCCGCCGACGCCGCCGCCATCGGGCTGGCGCTGCGCGACCTCGGCGTGGGCGCGGGCGACCGGGTCGCCGTGGCCGCCGACAATCGGCCCGAGTGGCTGGTCGCCGACCTTGGCGTGCAGGGCATCGGCGCCGTCACCGTCGGCGTCTACCCCACCAGCCCGACGAGCGAGGTGCAGTACCTGCTCTCACACTCGGGGGCCCGGGTCGTGGTGTGCGAGGACGAGGAGCAGCTCGACAAGGTGCTGGAGGCCCGGACCCGGCTTCCTGCCCTCGAGGTCGCCGTGGTGGTCGACACCCGCGGCGTCCGCCACCTCGACGACCCCCTGGTGCGGACGTGGGCCGACCTGCTGGCCCGGGGCCGCGACCTCGACCCTGCCGCCTGGCAGGCCAGTGTCCAGGCGCTCGACCCGGAGGCCACGGCTGTCATCGTGTACACGAGCGGCACCACCGGGCCCCCGAAGGGGGCCGAGCTCACGTCCCGCAACCTGGTGGCCGCCGGCACCGCCTTCTGCGCCGTGCTGCCCCACTCCCCCGACCACGAGGTCCTCTCCTACCTGCCCCTCTGCCACATCGCCGAGCGGCTCACGTCCCTCATCGACGCCCTGGCCATGGGCTACGTCGTGAACTTCGGCGAGGGTGGCGACTCGTTCCCCCAGGACCTGCGCGAGGTGCAGCCCACCCTGTTCCTCGGGGTCCCCCGCATCTGGGAGAAGATGCTGGCCGGGACCGAGATCCGCATGGCCGACGCCTCCTTCGCCAAGCGGTCGGTCTACCGCTGGTGCATGGCGCGGGGCCGGTCGCTGTCACGGCGTCGCATGGCCGGCGGAGCCACGCCCCTCGACCGCGCCCTTGGCGGCCTGTGCTGGCTGCTGTGCTTCCGGCAGCTGCGGCGCAAGCTGGGCCTCGGCCGGATGAGGATGGCCATCAGCGGCGCCGCTCCCGTCTCCCCGCAGGTCCTCGAGTGGTTCTGGGCGCTCGGGGTCGAGGTGCGCGAGGGCTACGGCCAGACCGAGGGGACGGCGATCGCCACCTTCACCCCGGCGAGGGCCAAGCTCGGCACCGTCGGCGTCGCCCTTCCCGGCACCGAGCTGCGCATCGCCGACGACGGCGAGATCCTCGTCCGCTCCGACGGCGTCTTCAAGGGCTACCTCGACGACGAGCTCGCCACCCGCCAGACCATCGACCCGGAGGGATGGCTGCACACCGGCGACGTCGGCGCCCTCGACGACGACGGCTACCTCCGGATCACCGACCGCAAGAAGGACATCATCATCACGGCCGGCGGCAAGAACATCTCGCCGTCGGAGATCGAGAACCAGCTGAAGGTCAGCCCGTTCGTGCGAGAGGCGGTGGTCGTCGGTGACAAGCGGAAGTACCTGGTGGCGCTGGTCGGGATCGAGCTCGACACCGTCGGTGCCTGGGCCGGCAGGCGCGGCGTCTCCTACACGACCTACGCCGACCTGGCCGCCAAGCCGGAGGTGGTGGCCCTCCTCGGCACGGTCGTCGACGAGGCGAACGCCAAGCTGGCGCAGGCCGAGACCATCAAGCGCTTCGCCCTCCTGCCGAAGGAGCTGGGCCAGGAGGAGGGAGAGCTGACGGCGACGATGAAGGTCAAGCGCAAGGCCATCGAGGCCGAGTTCGCCCCCCTCATCACCTCGCTGTACTCGTCGACTGTCGCCGACGCGGTGCCGGCGTGACCAAGCTCCTGGAGCTGGCCTTCTCCGGCACGATCCGCGGCGCCCTCTACGCGCTCGTCGCCCTCGGCTTCGTGGTGATCTACAAGTCGACCGGCGTGATCAACTTCGCCCAGGGCGGCCTGCTCCTCGTCGGGATGTACCTCACCTACAACGCCCACGTCACCTGGGGTCTGCCGTTCTGGCTGTCCATCGTGCTCGCCGCCGTGCTCACGGCGCTGGTGGGGGCGCTCGTCGAGCGGACCGTGCTGCGCCGCATGGTCGGCCAGCCGGTCTTCGCCGTCGTGATGGTGACCCTGGGCCTGCTCATCATCGTGCAGCAGGTGGTGCCGGCGATCTGGGGCTACGACCGCCTCAACCTGGGCGATCCGTGGGGCGTGCGCAAGGTGTCGGTGGCGGGGATCAACGTCGAGGTGAAGGACCTCTGGACCCTGGGCCTGGCCGCACTGGTCCTCACCGCCTTCTTCGCCTTCTTCCGCTTCAGCCGGTACGGCGTGGCCATGCGGGCGACCGCCTTCGACCAGGAGGCGGCGATCGCCCAGGGCATCAGCGCCCGCCGCGTCTTCGCCATCTCCTGGGCCATCGCCGGGGTGGTGGCCACGCTGGCCGGGGTGATGCTGGCCGCCGGGTCGGGAGGCGTCGAGCCCAGCAAGGACATCATCGCCCTGGTCGCCTTCCCGGCCATCATCCTGGGCGGCCTCGACTCGCCCCTCGGTGCGGTGGTCGGCGGTTTCGTCATCGGCCTCAGCCAGTCGCTCACGTCCGGCTACCAGCCCGAGCACGCCGCCTTCCTGGGCAGCAACTTCGACGGGGTCATGCCGTACGTGGTGATGGTACTGATCCTGCTCGTGCGCCCCTACGGGCTGTTCGGCACCCGCGCCGTGGTCCGGGTCTGATGGCCCTGAGCCGTGCCTCCCGAGCCGGCGGGCTCGCCCTGCCCCGCCTGGCCAACCGGGGGATGCCCCTGTCGGGGGCCGATGCCCTGCGCCTGTTCCCGACCCGCTGGTCCCGCAACCTCACCCTGGCGCTGGTCGCCGGCGTGGCCGCCTTTCCGTTCGTCGTCACCAGCGAGTTCTGGCTCTCGGTGCTCCTCTTCGTCGGAGCCACCGCCATCGGGGCCATGGGCCTCAACCTCCTCACCGGGTTCACGGGCCAGGTCAGCCTGGGCCATGCCTTCTTCCTGGGGATCGGCGCCTACACAGCCTGCTACCTGGGGAACCCCACCGACGGCGACCCCGCCGGCCGTGGTTTGCCGATGTTCGTCTGGCTGCCGCTCGCCGCCGTGGTCCCTGCGCTCGTCGGCCTCGCCGTGGGTCCGGCGGCGCTGCGGCTGAAGGGCAACTACCTGGCGGTCGTCTCCCTCGGCCTGGTGTTCCTCGGCGCCCACGTGTTCAAGGAGTGGGAGTCGGTGACCGGCGGAAGCGACGGCACGACGGTGGCCCCGTCACTGGCGCTCGGGCCGCTCGACTTCGCCGGCATCGGAGACCTCACCCGGAACCAGAGCCTGTTCTTCCTGGTGTGGGCGCTCGTCGGCCTCACGGCGCTGGCGTGCAAGAACCTGGTGCGGACACGTCCCGGACGGGCCATGCAGGCCGTGCGCGACCGCGACGTGGCCGCCGAGGTCATCGGCGTGAGCCTGGCCCGCTACAAGCTCGGGGCCTTTGCCATCTCGAGCGCCCTCGCCGGCCTGTCGGGCGCCCTCTTCGCCGTGGTCCTCACCTACATCGAACCCGGTACCTGGAACCTGCCCCTCTCCATCCAGTTCGTGGCCATGGTCATCGTCGGCGGGATCGGCACGACGATGGGCGGCATCCTCGGGGCGCTGTTCATCGGCGCCCTCCCCGAGGTGGTGAAGCACTACTCCAAGGACATCCCCTTCGTCGCCCAGACCGCCACCGAGGCGGGGCTGTCCGTGCCGCAGCTGAACCAGATCCTGTTCGGGCTCTCGATCGTCCTGTTCCTCGTCCTCGAGCCGCGCGGCATCGCTGCGCTGTGGCTGCGGGCCAAGGCCTACCTACAGGCCTGGCCCTTCTCCTACTGACCGTCCGACCCTCTCTCAAGCCAACCGAAGATCCCCCACAACAGGAAGAAGACCCCAACGATGCGACACCTCTCCCGAACGGCCAAGGGCAGCGGCCTCGTCGCCCTGGCTCTCGTCGCCGCCGCGTGCGGCAGCGACGACTCACCCAGCACCACCGGCACCACGGCCGCCGGCGGCGGGGCAGCGCTGAAGGCCGCGCCGGGCTTCGACCCGGCGGCGAACACCATCAAGGTGGGCATCATCAGCGCGCTCACTGGGCCCGGCGCCCCGATCGGCAAGCCGCTCACCGCCGGCAACGAGACCTTCTTCAACAAGGTGAACGCCAAGGGCGGCATCGCCGGGAAGTACAAGATCAGCTTCGAGGAGCGCGACTCGGCGAACGAGCCCCAGAAGGCCGTCCCGGCCTACAACGAGCTGAAGGGCAACGTGGTCATGTTCGCCCAGACGTTCGGCACGCCCTCGAACAAGGCCCTGCTGACCAGCCTCAAGGCTGACGGGATCGTCGCCGCACCGGCCAGCCTCGACGCCGACTGGGTGCGCGAGCCCAACCTCCTGCCCGTCGGCAGCCCCTACCAGATCCAGGCCATCAACGCCCTCACCTGGTACGTGACCGATGGCGGCGGTGCGGGCAAGAAGATCTGCTCCCTGGCGCAGGACGACGCCTATGGCCAGGCCGGGCTGCAGGGCGTCGACTTCGCCGCCGAGAAGAACGGGTTCCCGGTGGTGACCAAGCAGAAGCACACCCTCGGCAAGGGTGCCGAGGGTGCGGCAGCCATCCAGGGCCTGAAGGACGCCGGCTGCGAGGCGGTGTTCCTGGGCGCGCTCCCGTCGGACACCGGTGCGCTTCTCGGCATCGCCGCCCGCACCGGGTTCGCGCCGCAGTGGATCGGCCAGTCCCCGAGCTACATCGGCGCCCTCGCGGCGTCGCCCCTGAAGGACTACCTGGCGAAGACGTTCATCGTGGCCTCCGAGGGCACCGAGTGGGGTGACGAGTCCGTCGAGGGCATGAAGGACATGCTCGCTGACATCAAGCAGTTCAAGCCCGACCAGCAGCCCGACTACTACTTCGCCTTCGGCTACTACCAGGCCAACGCCGTGGTGCAGGTGCTCGAGAAGGCGGTGGCCCTCGGCGACCTCTCCCACGCCGGGATCATGAAGGCCACCGAACAGGTCGGCACGGTCAGCTTCGACGGCCTGACCGGCGACTACAAGTACGGGAAGGCCGCCGACCGGGTCTTCCCCCGGGAGACGACCCTGTTCAAGGTCGACCCCGCCAAGCCGGTGGGCCTCGGCGTCGTGAAGAAGAGCTTCGCCACCGACTTCGCCAAGGACTTCAAGATCGGCTGATCCGACGCCCCGTTCGGGGTGGCCGCCCGGCCACCCCGAACGGGTTGCGATGCGCGATGCTCTCGCCATGAGCGATCCGTGGTCCAACCCGCCCGGCGGCCAGCAGCCTCCGCCGCCGCCCGGTGGTGGAGGAACCCCGCCTCCGCCGCCCCCGCCCTACGGCTCTGCGCCCCCGCC
>JBKJUI010000285.1:0-12181 GCA_046590775.1 Acidimicrobiales bacterium | reverse complement strand
CCTCGGCTCGGGCCGGGTTCAGGCGCTCCTCGACCACCTCGGCGGTGCGGTCGCGCACGACCGTGAGCCGCACGGCCAGCGCCACGTTGAGGGCGAGGAGGCCAACAAAGGCAACGGCCACGAGCTGGACCCGGCGACGGAGGCGCATGCGCCCGCTGGCCACGAGGTCAACCTAGGGCAGGCTCGGCGGAGCCACCGCCGCGTGCTGCTTGAGCATCACGCAGGATGGTCGCCCCGTCGGCTGCGGACGAGGCGGCCAGCGGCCCAGGCGGCGCAGGCCAGCCAGACCACGGCGAGCGACAGGGCCAGGCCGGTGCCGTAGTCGCGGGGAAGGTAGGTGGGGTTCGAGGGGTTGCGGCCGTAGCCCCGCAGCGCCGGCCAGGCGACGGCCACGGCGATGGCGGTGAGGATCAGCCCGGCCTGCACCGGCGCCTTCGCCGCTCGTGGGGCGAAGCGGAGCACCAGCCATCCGACGCCGATGGCGATCGGAGCGACGACGAGGTCGTGGATGACGGCCGCCGCCACCCACCACTTCACCCACAGGCTGGGGCGCACGTCGATGCTGCGCTCTGCTGCATACCGGGCGGCGACGACGAACATGGCCAGGCCGGCCACGGCCGCGGCGATGCGGAGCGGCACGAGGCGCCCCGCCGGGTCGCCGGGGGTCGTCACAGGACCTCGATCATGGTGACCCACTTGGTCTGCAGCACGCCCGGGCGGTTCGGGGCGATCAGGCGCAGGGGGAAGCCGTGGTCGGGGTCGAGCGGCGCACCGTTGAGGTGGGTGGCCAGCATCGTGTCGGGATCGGCGGCGTGGTGGCGGCCCAGCGTCGACGTGCGGTAAGCACCGCGCTCCTCGAGCGAGGTCACGACGGCCTCGGCGCCGGGGTCGGCTCCCGCCCGCCGCAGCAGCTCGCGGATCTGGACCCCGCGCCAGGTGGCGCTGGCGCTCCACCCCTCGACGCAGGTGATGGGCAGGCTGGCCGTGTGGGTGGCCAGGGCCAGCACCTCGTCGTAGCCGAGGTCCAGCGGGACGGACACCTTCCCGTCGACCCTCAGGCGGAAGGCGGAGAGGTCGACGTCGCGGGTGCCGGCGTCCACCGCCGTGCGGTTGACCGGGACGCCCTGCGGGCCGGTGGCCGGGTCGCGGGTGGCCAGGACCGACAGGCCCCTGAGCGGGCCGACGGAGGCGCCGGCCGTGGTGACGGTCACAACCCCGGCTGCGGCGCCCACCACGCCCAGGAAGCCGCGACGGGACAGGCGGCCGTCGGTGACGTCGTCGGGGTCACCGTCATCGTTCTTGTTCAGCTTGCGCTTCAGGGCGACGGCCGAGATCCCGGCCACGGCGGCCACGTGCACGAGAAGCCCACCCATCGTCAGCCACGAGGCGGCGAAGTGAGCCTTGCGGAAGTCGAACTTCCACGGGTACCAGCCGGCGATGTTGGCCGTCCCGGTGCCCAGCAGGAAGAGGCTGCCACCGACGAGGGGGAGGAGCGCCAGCCGCCACAGCGCCTCGCTCGGCCGGCGGAACACCGGCCACTGGACGAACCGGGGCCAGACGGCCCACAGCTTGGCGAACAGGAGCGGGATCGAGGCCAGCCCGGTGATCACGTGCAGCCCCTGGGTGATCCGGTAGAGGCCGGCCGGGCGGGAGGGCAGGGTCAGCCACGACAGCGGGTCCTGCTGCACGTGGCTCCACAGGCCGGTGAGGAAGCAGATCGTGAAGGTGACGGCCAGGGCGATGCCGAGGCGGGCGGCGATCCGGTCGTCGTGCAGCCGGCTGGCCGTGGCCTCGGGGGCGATCGGGCCGTCGGGTGTCGGCAGCCAGCGGCGGATGGCGGGAGGCGGCTCGGGCCAGCGCATGCGGGCGGCCATCAGCCGGCGTCTCCCAGCGGACGGGCCAGCAGCCCGAAGGGACGACCCTCGACGTGGCGGGTGCCGCGGTGCACCAGCCCCGCAGACCGGGCCAGCGCCGGCAGGGCGTCGACGCCGACGATGGCCCACGGGAACCAGCTGCCCACCTCGTCACCCCGCTCGACGCGGGCCCGGCCCTGGCGCACGCCCGACACCTGCCCGTCGACCTCGACGGCGATCGTCCCACCAGAGCGCACGACCCGGCCAAGTCGACGCAGGAGGTGGACCGGGTCACCGCCGATGCCGACGTTGCCGTCGGCCAGGACGGCGCTGCCCCAGCGGCCCTCGGCCGGCAGCCGTTCGAACACCGAACGGGCGAGCACCGAGGCGCCCTGGTCGCGGGCTATGGCCACGGCGCCAGGCGCGGTGTCCACCCCGAGGGCGGGCACACCCAGCTCGAGAAGGGCGACCACGAGGCGCCCGGGACCGCACCCGACATCGAGGACCGGGCCCGGCAGCCGGCCCAGCAGCGCACGCTCACCGGCGGTGGCGGGGTCGAACCAGCGGGCGGCGCCGTCACCGACGACCGTTCCGTCGTCGGCCCGCAGCAGCAGCGTGCTCATGCCGCCACCAAGCTGAGGCGACGGGCCAGGGCGCTGGTGCGCAGGTGCGGGTGCTCGGCGGCGACCGCCGCCAGATCCTCGGCCGTGTCGACGTCGCGGAGCTCGGGCAGGTCGGCCACCGTGAGCCCGAGGTCGAGCAGCCGGCGCCGCTGCGCCCGGCCGGTGTGCGCCGTGCTCATGGCGATGCCGAGGAAGCAGGCCGGGGCGGGGCGTCGCAGCGCGATCGCCCACCAGCCGCCGTCGGTGGCCGCACCGAGCGCGGCGTCGTGGCGGTCGAGGCTGGTGAGGGCGTCGTCGAGGTGGTCGGGCCGCAGCTGGGGGGTGTCCATCCCCACCTGCACCCCGGGGCCGCCGACGTCGACCCAGGCAGCGGCGAGGCGCTCGTCGAGGCCGCCGCCCCGCTGGGCCACCACCTCGAAACCCGGCGGCAGCCACGGACCCGGCACGCCGTCCAGGGCCACGACGAAGCGGTCGGCGACGCAGCGGGACACCGCGTCGAGGGTGTCAGCCAGGGCTGACTCGGCCACCAGCGCCGCCTCGACGGGGGAGAGGGGCGGGCACAGCCGCGTCTTCACCCGGCCCGCCACCGGCGCCTTGGCCAGCACGAGGACGACGGACGCCGCAGCCCGGCTCATCGGAGCGCTCCCGCCATGTCCTTCACGGCCCGGGCCGTGCCGCGCACGGTGCCGGTGACCTTCGAACGGCCGATGCGGGGCGAGTAGCGCACCTGCACCTCGTCGAGGCGCCAGCCCGCGGCCACGGCCTTCAGGACCATCTCGAGAGGCCACCCGGAGCGGCGGTCCACCAGGCCGAGACCGAGGAGCCGCTCCCGGGACGCCGCCCGCATCGGCCCGAGGTCGGTGAGGTGGAGGCCGGTGCGTCGGCGCAGCTCGAGGGCCAACACCCGGTTGGCCAGGCGGGCGTGGGCCGGCCAGGCCCCCCGCTCGGTGGTGGAACGGGCGCCGAGGACCAGGTCGGCCGTCCCCGCCAGGACCGGCCCGGTCACGAGCGGCAGCTGGCCCAGGTCGAACGAGCCGTCGGCGTCGCAGAAGGCGACGACCGGAGCCGTGGCGGCTTGCAACCCGGCGAAGCAGGCGGCGCCAAAGCCCCGTCGAGGCTCCTCCACCACCGTGGCGCCGAGGTCCCGGGCCAGGGCTCCTGACCCGTCGGTGCTGCCGTTGTCGACCACGATCGCCCGGTGACCGGCCGGCAGGCCTCCGAGGACGCGTGCCAAGGCCATCCGCTCGTCGAGCACGGGCAGCACGACGTCGACAGCGGGGTCACAGGCCACGCTCCACCTTTCCCCCTGGGTCTGACAAAAGCACAGCCCAGGACCTTACGGAGCGCTGAACAACTCTCGCTGTGATTGTGCCGACTGGGGCCGGGCTGTGCACCATCGTGTCGTGGCGACCACCCCGGCTCCGCGCGTCCTCGTTGTGGACGACGATGAGACCGTGAGCGACGTCGTTCGTCGCTACCTCCAGCGCGAGGGCTACGACGTGGAGGTGGCGGCCGACGGCGTGGTCGCCCTGCAGCGGGCCCTGGACGAGCCGCCCGACCTCGTGGTCCTCGACCTGATGCTGCCCGGTCTCGACGGCATCGAGGTGTGCCGCCGCCTGCGCGAGCGGCACGCCGTCCCCGTCATCATGCTGACGGCGAAGGGGGACGTCGACGACCGGGTCACCGGTCTCGAGGTCGGCGCCGACGACTACGTCACCAAGCCGTTCTCCCCTCGCGAGCTCACCGCCCGGGTCGGTGCGGTGCTGCGGCGGGCGGCCACCCTTGCCGGTGACGACGGGCAGCCGGCCATCCTCGAGGCCGGTCAGATCCGAGTGGACACGGCCAGCCGCGAGTGCTGGATGGCTGGCGTCCCCGTCCAGCTGACCACCAAGGAGTTCGACCTGCTGGCGTTCCTCCTGCGATCGCCCCATCGGGCCTGGCGCCGGGAGGAGCTGCTCGAGCAGGTCTGGGGCTGGACCTACGGGGACACCTCGACCGTCACCGTCCACATCCGCCGCCTTCGCGAGAAGGTGGAGGAAGATCCTGCCAGTCCCCGTCACCTCCAGACCGTCTGGGGTGTCGGCTACCGATTCGAGGTCAACGGATGACAACCATCGTCACCCCCCGTGCCCAGCCGAACCGACCGCGGCTGCTGGTCGTCTCCGCCATCGGGGCCGCGATCGTCACGTCCGTCGTCTTCCTCGTCGGCCTGCCGCCGTCCGACACGCTCAAGCTGGTGGGCATGGCCGGTGGGGGCGCCGCCTTCGTCGCCGCCGTCATCGCCGTGGCGGGGCGGCGCTCGCTCCGGTCGGTGCGGGGCCTCCTGATCCTCACCGCCCTCGCACCGGTCGCCGCCACCGTCGTCGGAGCGGCCTCGGCGTCATCGCTCATGTTCCTGTCCGACCACGACCTGCGAGCCCTGCTCGTGGTCCTCGTCATCAGCGGCTCGGTGGGCCTGGCCACCGCACTCGTCCTGTCGGAGCGAGTCGCCCAGGGCACCACGGCCATCGTCGACCTGGCCCGTGCAGTGGACGCCGGCCCGGTGCGGCTCGAGAGCCGGCGGCGCCTGCCGGACGAGCTGCGGGCGGTGGCCACCGAGCTCGAGGACGCCAGCAGCCGCCTCGTCGAGGCCGCCAGCCGCGAGGCGGCCATGGACGCCAGCCGCCGCGAGCTGGTCGCCTGGGTGAGCCACGACCTGCGGACGCCGCTGGCCGGCATCCGGGCCATGAGCGAGGCCCTCGAGGACGGCGTGGTCGAAGATGCCGACACCGTGGCCCGCTACCACCGCACGATCCGCCAGGAGGCCGACCGCCTCGCCGGTCTGGTCGACGACCTGTTCGAGCTGAGCCGGATCCACGCCGGCGCGCTGGCCCTGGCTCCCGAGCGAGTTCCTCTGGCCGACGTCGTGGGGGACGCCGTCGCCGGGGCGTCGGTCGCCGCCAGCACCAAGGGCGTGCTGCTCGAGGGCCGGGCCGATGAGCCGTCGCCGCTGGTCGAGCTGTCCACCCCGGAGATGGCTCGCGTGGTGCGCAACCTGCTCGACAACGCCATCCGCCACACGCCGGCCGGAGGCCGGGTGATGGTGACCGCCGGCCTCGACGGCGACCGTGCCGTGGTCGTCGTGGCCGACGCCTGCGGCGGGCTGGCCGACCACGACCTCGACCGCGTCTTCGACCTGGCGTACCGTGGCGACGAGGCCCGCACCCCGGGCGATGGCCGGGCCGGCCTGGGCCTGGCCATCGCCAAGGGGCTGGTCGAGGCCCACCATGGCAACATCGCCGTGGCCAACGCCGGCCCCGGCTGCCGCTTCACCGTGTCGCTGCCGCTGGCGGAGGCCAGCGTCGGGTGAGGGTCCTCGTCACGGGCGGCGCCGGCTTCATCGGCCGCCAGCTCGTCCGCCGGCTGTGCGACGACGGCCACGAGGTGGTCGTCCTCGACCGGGTGGCGGAGCGGGTCGACCCCCGAGCCGAGCTGGTGCACGGCGACCTGGCCGACCCCGCTGTCTGCGCAGCGGCCGTGCGGGGCGTCGACGTGGTCAGCCACCAGGCGGCCAGGGTGGGGCTCGGCCTCGACCCGTCCGACCTGCCCCTTTACGCAGCTGACAACGACCTGGGCACGTCCCGCCTGGTGGCCGCGCTGTTCGAGACCGGCTTCACGGGGCGGCTGGTGCTCGCCTCGTCGATGGTGGTGTACGGCGAGGGGCGCTACCGCTGCCCGGCCCACGGCGAGGTGCGACCGGCGAGCCGGCGGCCGGCCGACCTCGACGCCGGGCGCTTCGAGTCGCCGTGCCCGGCCTGCGGCGGTCCGCTGGAGTGGGCCCTGGTGCCCGAGTCGGCGCCGTTCGACCCCCGCTCGGGTTACGCCGCCACCAAGGCGGCCCAGGAGCACCTGGTCTCGGCCTGGGCGCGGGAGACGGGCGCATCGGTCGTGGCCCTCCGCTACCACAACGTGTACGGGCCGGGGCTGCCGCGCGACACGCCCTACGCCGGCGTCGCCGCCATCTTCCTGTCGTCCCTGCTGCGAGGCGAGGCGCCGACGGTGTTCGAGGACGGCCGCCAGGCCCGTGACTTCGTGCACGTTGCCGACGTGGCCACGGCCAACGTGCTGAGCATGTCGAGCGATCGTGGTGCGGCGCCCGGCCAGCTCGTGCCCCTGAACGTTTGCAGCGGCCGAGCCGTCACCATCCTCGAGGTGGCGCAGTCGCTCGGACGGGCGGTGGGCGGCCCCGACCCCGTGGTGACCGGGCGATGGCGTCCCGGTGACGTCCGCCACGTCGTGGCCGATCCCAGCCGGGCGGCCGCCGTGCTCGGCTTCCGGGCCGAGGTCGGTCTCGACGACGGCCTGGCCGAGCTCGCCGGCCGCACGGTGTCGATGCCCGCGTCCGTGCCGGCCGCCGCTCAGCCGTAGCCGTAGCGGCTCGCGAGGATCGACGGCCGTGGCGGAGGGGCGGAGCGCAGAAGAGAGAGGCCTGAGCACCGGGCTGGTGGCGACGGGGTTCGTCGCCACCACCGCCGTGGCCACGGTCCTGTCAGCCGCCGTGGCCCAGCGCACCGTGCTCGGCAGCCGGTGGGCGCTCGTCGGGCTGCTGGCGGCGTGGCTGCCGGTGTGGGTGGCCGGGGTGCTGCTGGCCCGCCGCCTGCCCGGCCGGTGGGCCCTCGTGGCCTGCGCCGTCGCCGCCGTGGCCATCCGTGGTGCGGCGCTGGCGGGGCCGCCGGGCATGTCGGACGACGTCTACCGCTACGCCTGGGACGCCAAGGTGCAGCTGTCCGGCGTCGACCCCTACGAGCGGGCCCCGCTCGACCCGTCGCTGGCCCCCCTGCGCGAGCGCTGGCTGTTCCCCGACCTGGGCGAGCCCGCCGGCTCCGGAGGCACGACCGAGCCCGCCGGCTCCGGAGGCACCACCGAGCCCGCCGGCTCCGGAGGCACCACCGGAAGCGACAGGACCAGGATCAACCGCCCTGCGGTGCGCACGATCTACCCGCCGCTGGCCCAGGCCTGGTTCGTCGTGGTGCGGGTCCTCACCGGCGGGGCGGCGGGGGAGCGGCCATGGCAGGCCGCCGCCGCGGTCGTCGACCTCGGGCTGTGCGGCCTCCTGGCCGTCGGGCTGCGGCGCCAGGGATCGGATCCCCGCCTGGCCGCCTGGTGGTGCCTCTCGCCGGTGGCGGCGGTCGAGCTGGCCGGCAACGCCCACGTCGACGGCCTGGCCGTGGCCCTTTCGGTGGCTGCGGTGCTGGTGGCTCGTCGGCGACCGGGGCTGGCCGGGGGCCTGGTCGGCGCCGCCGCCATGGTGAAGCTGTACCCGGCGCTGCTGCTCGTGGCGGTCGGGCGGCGGCGGCCGTTCCTGGCCGGCGGGTGCTTCGCCGCGGTGTGCACGCTGTCCTACCTGCCGCACGTCCTGGCCGTGGGGCCGAAGGTCCTCGGTTACCTGCCCGACTACCTGCGGGAGGAGCGCTACGACAAGGGGGGCCGCTTCCTCCTCCTCTCCCTCACCGGCCTCCCAGCGTCGGTCCTGCCGGCCCTCGCCGCCGTCGTCCTGCTGGCCGCCGTGGCCCTGGTGTGGCGGGCCGACCTGCCCGCGCACCGGGCCGCGCCGCTGCTCCTGGGAGCGCTCCTGCTGGTGGTCACGCCGGTGCAGCCCTGGTACGCGGTCTCGGTCGCCGCCCTCGGCCTCCTCGACCGGGCGTGGTGGTGGGCCGTGCTCGTCGTCGTGGCCTGGCCCTACTTCGTGTCGGTCATCCTCGACGACCCCGACGCCACCTCGCTCGGGCGGGCCGGGTATGGCCTGGCGCTGGCCGTGGTCGTCGGCGGCGCCCTCGTCCGTCGGTTGCGGGCCCGCCCGGAGCCTGTGGCCCACGACCGCGCTCCCGGCGGCGCCGTCGTGGCCGGCCCGGCATGAGCCCTGCTCATTAGGGTTGCCGGCGTGCGGGTGCTGGCCCTCTGGCGGTATCCGGTGAAGTCCATGCAGGGCGAGCCGCTCGATGATGTGGAGGTGGGCGACCTCGGCCTCGAGGGAGACCGCTCGTATGGCCTGCGCGACGTGGCCACCGGGCTGGTGCTGACGGCTCGGCGGGACCCGGCGCTGCTCCTGGCCCGCGCCCGCCACCGGTCGGATGGGAGCGTCGATGTCTTCCTCCCTGACGGGACCGTGGCGGCGGGCGACGGGGCCCTCAGCACGTGGCTCGGGAAGCCGGTGCACCTCGAGCGGGCGGCGTCAGGCCTCGAGCCGACCTACGAGCTGGACGCGGGGCAGCGGTGGGACGGGCCTCCCGGGGCCTTCCACGACGACGGGCAGGTGCGGGTCAGCCTGCTCGGGGCCGGGACGCTCACCGGGCTGGGCGATTGGGACCTTCGCCGCTTCCGGCCCAACATCGTCGTGGACGGGGAGGAGGAGGATGGACTGGTCGGCCGCAGGGTACGTCTCGGCCGTGCAATCCTCGATGTCGTGCAACCCGTGGTCCGATGCGTCATGGTGACCCGCCCGCAGCCCGGCGGCATCGACCGTGACCTCGACGTGCTGCGGACCATCCTGGGGGAACGGGCGGGCACGCTGGCCGTCGGCGCCGTCGTGGTCGAGCCGGGCATGGTGCAGGTGGGCGACGAGGTCGAGGTGCTGACGTGACCGATGCGATCGTCCTGGTCAACCCCGGCTCGGGGACGTCGGAGACGCCGGTCGAGGACCTGACCGAGGCCTTCGGCGACCTGGCCGAGGTGCGCCCGACCGAGGGAGGCGACCTGGCGGCCGACGTGGCCAAGGCCGTCGATGCCGGCGCCCCCTGGGTGGGCGTGGCCGGCGGCGACGGGTCCCTGCGGCTCGCCGCCCCCGTGCTGGCGGCGGCCGGGCGGCCACTGCTTCCCGTGCCCTGCGGCACCCGCAACCACTTCGCCAAGGACGTTGGCATCGATACGGTCGAGGCCTCGGTGGCGGCGGCCAAGGGCGGCTTCACCCGACCGATCGACCTGGCCTGGGTCAACGACGAGTGCTTCCTGAACACCTGCAACCTGGGGATGTACACGGCGATCGTGAAGGAGCGGGTGCGTCAGAAGGGCAAGCTCCCCAAGCGCGTCGCCGACGGCATCGGCCTCGTGCGCGAGGGCGTGGGCGGCCACCGCCTTCGCCTGGTGATCGACGGCAAGCCGTTCGTCACCTGGGCCGTGTTCATCGGCAACAGCCGCTACGGCGAGGCCCTCGGCAGCCTGGCCCGCGATCACCTCGACGACGGCCTCCTCGACGTCCGGATCATCCTGGCCAACCAGCGGGTGGCCCGGCTCCGCCTCATCGGGGCCCTGCTCGGTGGCCGGCTGCACCGCACCCCGGTCATGGACCAGATCTGCGCCCAGCACCTCGAGATCGGCACGCCTGGGTGCTCCGCCCTCGACGTGGCCGTCGACGGCGACGTCAGTCGCCTGCGCACCCCACTGCACCTGCGGGTCGACAAGGGGGCGCTCACCATCCTGGCCACGCCCGTCGAGCCCGACAGCGAGGCGGAGCAGCCCGAGGCCGCCGGGACCTCGTAGGCCTGAGGCCGGCTGACGGTCCGGTCAGTCGCCCCGACCTTCGGTGTTCACGGGGATCTCGGCCCCGAGGTCGGCATCGCCTTCCAGGCGGAGGCGGTCGCCGCTCCAGAACCTGCCGGGGTCGTACCAGTTCGTCGGCCGATCGGCCCCGAGGAGGCCCATGGCCTGGTAGGTGCCGGCGACGACCTCGGCGCAGTAGGTGGCCTCGAGCGGGGCGCGCCGGCGCACCCGCCCCCGCAACCATCGCCCGGCCAGGGCCGCCGCCGCCGGGAACGGGGTGCCGTCCATGCGGGCGATCTCCCGCAGCAGGGCGTCCTCCATCTCCCGGGTGATCTCGCCGTGCAGCTGTCGGAGCCACGCCTGCTGGTGGTAGCGCCCGGTCCAGGTCGTGACCGCGGCCCGCAGGTCGTGCAGCTGCACGCCCCGGTGGTGCGAGCCCGTCCAGAGGTCGGGCAGCGACTGCCCGAGCTCGGCGTGCCACAGCAGCGGCGGCATCTCCTCCAGGACGACCGCCATCCCGACGTGGTTCACCGGGCTGTTGGTCACGGCCCGGATGGCCCGGTCGGGCACGCTGACGCCACGGAACAGCCACAGGTCGCCGGTGCGGGTCAGCTCGACCGCCTCGTCGAGGCCGACCTCGTTGCCGGTCACCGACGCCGACGACGGCGCCAGCGAAGCGGAGCGAGGCGGGCGCGGAGCCGGGTCCACGCTCCTGGTCGGCGAGCCCCCGGCCCATCAGCCGTCACCTCGGGCCGGGGTGCGGCCTCGGCCAGCAGCGCCTCGTGGTGCCGCGCGTGCAGGCGGGCCCGCACATCATCGGGCTCGTACCTCCGCCGCTGCCGCTCAGCCCGGGCCACGACGGCGCCGGTCGCCGCCACCCCGGCGATCCCCGCCACCCCCAGCACCTTCCACAGCTTCAACGCAGCTTCCCTCCCGGGCCTCGGCGGCCATCATGGCCGACGCCGCCATGCGGCACGGCTGGCGCCAGCACCGTCACCCCTTGGGGCGACCGACGCACGCCTTCAAGGTCGGCCGCCCCCTGGCTGGACGCTTGCCCAGCGAAGGTGACCGCGACGATCCAGAGGTGGAAACAGACCGCCGGCAGGATCTCGGCGAGCGGCGCCACCGACCGCTGCGACAGCACCACGCCGACAAGGCAGGCGACTGCTTCGAGGAGGAAGAGCCCGAAGGTGATCCTGCGCCATCGGCCCGGTCGCTGGGCCAGGGCGAAGCACCCCATCAGCACCGGCAGCGAGGCACCCAGGGTCAGAGCGGCGACGGTGTGGACGCGGTTCTGCAGGCCTTCGCCCTGGATGGGCACCAGGGCGGCGACGACCTGTCCCGCCAGCCCGACCAGCAGAGCGATCGAGAACAGGTGGCTCACCCGGTACCTGGCCCGCACGTGCTCGTGGAACAGGACCAGGAGGAGCGCCCCGGTGATCAGACCGCCGCTGAAGAGCAGGGCCGAGGCCTCCTCAGCCGCCATCCAGCTGAGCGGCCGGTCTCCGAGCACGGGGAACCCGCTCAGCAGCGCTCCCACGACGAGGGTCGACCAGAGGGTGGCGACCGCAGCCAGCCCGGCGTAGCGGAATGCGCGCGGCGTCACACCGGTTCTTCGGTGCGGCGGGCCCGGCGAGATGGCCGGACATCGAAGGCCGGGGCGAAGCGCACGCAGACCTGGTAGCGAGGACGGCATGGACCAGCGCTCCCTCCGCGACCTGCCCGTCTCCGCCCTGGGGCTCGGCTGCATGGGCATGTCCGAGTTCTACGGCACGACTGACGACGCCGAGTCGATCTCGGTGATCCAGCGGGCCCTCGACCTCGGGTGCACCTTCCTCGACACCGCCGACATGTACGGGCCGTTCACCAACGAGCGGCTGGTGGGCCGGGCCATCGTCGGCCGGCGGGACGAGGTCGTCGTGGCCACCAAGTTCGGCAACGAGCGCCGCGCGGACGGCTCGTGGGTGGGGGTCAACGGCAGCCCCGACTACGTGGCCGCGGCCTGCGACGCCTCGCTCCACCGGCTCGGCCTGGACCACATCGACCTGTACTACCAGCACCGAGTGGACACCTCGGTGCCGATCGAGGACACCGTGGGTGCGATGAGCGACCTGGTGGCCGCAGGCAAGGTCCGCCACCTCGGCCTCTCCGAGGCGGCGGCGGCGACGGTGCGGCGGGCCCCAGGCCGTG
>JBKJUI010000249.1:0-8259 GCA_046590775.1 Acidimicrobiales bacterium | reverse complement strand
CCTGCAGGGCCTCATGCGCGACGTCCGCGCCCGCAAGCTGCGCGTCGTGCAGGTCGACTCCCCCACGCCGTCCCCCTTCGCCGCCTCGGTGGCCTTCTCCTACGTGGCGTCGTTCATCTACGAGGGCGACTCCCCACTGGCCGAGCGGCGGGCGCAGGCGCTCACCCTCGACCGGCGCATGCTGGCCGAGCTGGTCGGCGCCGACGAGCTGCGCGACCTGCTCGACGCCGACGCACTGGCCCAGCTCGAGTCCGAGCTGCAGGCGCTCGAGGAGACCCGCTGGGCCCGCAGCCCCGACGAGGCCTCCGACCTCCTGCGCCGCCTCGGCGACCTCACCGAGGCCGAGCTCGACGCCCGTGGCACGGGGTCGTTCGCCGCCGAGCTGGTGGCCACCCGCAAGGCCGTGATCGTGCGGGTGGCCGGCGAGGGGCGGCTGATCGCCGTCGAGGACGCCGGCCGCTACCGCGACGGGCTGGGCGCCCCGCTCCCGCCCGGCATCCCCGACGCCTTCCTCGATCCCGTTGGCGACGCCCTCACCCAGCTGGTGCGGCGCTGGGCCCGCACGCACGGACCCTTCGTCACCGCCGAGCCGCCCGCCCGGCTCGGCGTTCCGGTCGACATGGTCGACGTAGTGGTGAAGGAGCTCGAGGCGGCCGGCACCCTGGTCCATGGCGCCTTCCGTCCCGGCGGCTCGGCTGAGGGCCGCGAGTGGTGCGACCAGGAGGTGCTCACCCGGCTGAAGCAGCGCTCGCTCGCCCTGCTGCGCCGGGAGGTCGAGGCGGTCGAGGCCCCCGCCCTGGCCCGCTTCCTCCCGGCCTGGCACGGCGTCGGCGGCGATGGGCCGGGGCTCGCCCGCCTCTTCGAGGTGGTGGCCCAGCTCCAGGGGGCGTCGCTGCCGGCCTCGGTCCTCGAGCGCGACGTGCTGGCCTGCCGCGTCGGCCGCTACAGCCCCCGGCTGCTCGACGAGCTGGTGGCCTCGGGCGAGGTGCTGTGGGTGGGCGCCGGGCCGCTGGGGCGCGACGACGGGCGGCTGGTGCTGCTGCAGCGGGCCGACGCCCACCTCCTCGTGCCGCGGCTCGGCCTCGACCAGCTCGACCGGCCCGACACCGAGGAGCACGACCGGCTCCGCGAGGTGCTCGCGCTGCGGGGCGCCTGCTTCTGGCGAGAGCTTGCCGGCCGGAACGAGAAGGCCAGCCTCGACGCCCTGTGGGACCTGGTGTGGGCCGGCGAGGTCACCAACGACGGCCTGCACGCCCTGCGCGCCTTTTGCGCCGGCCAGAGGTCATCCGGCGCCGGTCGGTCGCGGCGCACCGGCCGCCCCCGCCTCGGCTCCCTCACGGCCCTCGGCCCTCCTGCGGCCCAGGGCCGGTGGAGCCTGGTCCGCCGCGACCTCGGCCTCGACGCCGGCACGGCACCGGCCGACACCGAGACCCTGCACAAGCTGGCCGGGTCCCTGCTCGAGCGGCACGGCGTGCTCACCCGCGAGGCGGTGCGGGGCGAGGGCGTGCCAGGCGGGTTCGCCGGCGTCTACCCCGTCCTGCGGGCCCTCGAGGAGGCGGGCCGCATCCGCCGCGGGTACTTCGTGGCCGGGATGGGCGGCGCCCAGTTCGCCCTGCCCGGCGCCGTCGACCGCCTGCGGGCCTGTCGCGACGCAGTGGCCGACGGTCAGCCCCAGGTGGTGGTGCTCGCCGCCACCGACCCGGCCCAGCCCTACGGCCTCGGCCTCCCCTGGCCGCGGGTCGAGGGCACCCGCCCCCAACGGGTGGCCGGGGCGTGGGTGGCGCTGGTGGCCGGCGAGGCCGCGCTGTACGTCGAGAAGGGAGGCAAGGGCCTCCAGGCCCTCCGTCCCCTCGACGGCACCTGGGAGGTCGAGGCCCTCGCTGCGGTCGTCACCTTCCTCCTCGGCGGCAGGCGCCTGTCCAAGCTGGCCATCGAGCGCTCACCCGACGGCTTCCCCGAGATCCTGGCCGCCCACGGCTTCACCCCGACCCCGAAGGGCCTGGTCCGCTACGCCGGCTGATCGCCGTCGGCCGGTGCGCTCTTGGGCAGTTCTCGTGGGCCGTTGGGCCCAATTCGCTCAGTCCGCCGCTCGGGAGGCCGAGCACAGGGAGGTGCGCACGATGCCATCTCCGCTCCGCCGCCGGGTCGAGGGCCGGGCCGCCGCCCTGGCCGAGGAGGTGCGGGCCCTGGCCGACCGGTCGACGGACCTGCTGGCCCGGATCGACGAGCTGTGCACCTCGGCACCGGGGTCAGGCGCCAACCGCTGATGCCGCGACCGCTCGAGCTGGCCACCCGCAACCCCGTCCAGGACGAGATCGACGCCGCCGAGCTCGGCTTCAGCTACGTCTGCCGGCGGTGCGACGTGTGGGGCCGGATCCCGGCTGGCGTCGGCCGCCGCTGCTGGGCCTGCGACCGCACAGACCGCCTCGAGCGTCGCTGACCGGACCAGCGCCGACACTCCTAGGCGACCTGGGTGCAGTCGCCCGCGGGGGGCTCCACCGGGATGCGGGCCTGGCCGGCGGGGTGGTCGAAGCGAAGGAGGAAGCGGTCGATCCGGGCGGCGGCCTCCTGCTCCTCGATGAGCGAGCGCGACGCGTTGGCGGAGGCGCCGGAGGTGCCGAGGAGGGCGACGAGGTCGGTGAGCCACTGCATGACGAGGACGGTACGGGGGCGATATGTCCGCCGGCCGACGCCCCTGTTACTCCCCGGTAAACACCGTAGGGTGATCGTGAGATGTTGAGCGGCCTCGCCGTCGGGGCCGGCGCCGCCGTGCAGCGGGTGACCGGCCTGGGCTTCTCGCTGGTCTGCGCCCCGGCCCTGGTGGCCGCCGAGGGGGCGCTGCCCGGCGTGCGCCTCGTCAACGTCCTCGCCCTCCTCGGCAACCTGGCGCTGCTGGGGCGCCTGCGCGGCGACGTGCGGTGGCGCGACGGCGTCCACGTGCTGCTCCCGGCCGCGGCCCTGGCCCTTCCCGCCGGCCTGCTGGCCCGGCGGCTGGATCCCTCGCTGCTCACCGTGCTCGCCGGCCTGACCTCGCTGGTGGCGGTGACCGCCGTGGCCACCGGGCGTCGGTTCCGCCTCGGGGCGATCACCGCCGGGGCCCTGGCCGGGGTGGGCAACGTCGTGGCCGGGGTGGGCGGGCCGGCGGTGGCGGCCTACGCCCTCGGCCAGGGGTGGCCGCCCCGCCAGGTCCGGGCCTCCCTCCAGGCCATCTTCGCCGCCCTCAACGTGGTTTCCATCGCCGCCCTCGGGCCGCCGTCGGTCAGCTCGGCCCGAGCGGCGGCCCTCGTGGCCGCGCTCGGTTTCGGCTTGCTCCTCGGCGACGTGCTCGGTCGGTTCGCCTCCGAGACCTCGGTGCGCCGGGGCATGATCGCCGTGGCCGTCGTGGGGTCGGTCGCCGCCATCGCCCGCGGCATCGCCGGGGCCGTCTGATCCGCTGGCTCCGGGCGGCCGGCGGCTGACCATCGATCCGGGCAGACTGTCCGGCCGTGCCCGCCACCGTCGAGGTCGCCACCGAGGTCACGCCCGAGCTGGTCGAGGCCTTTGCCCGCCTGACCCCGCAGCTCTCGTCGTCCAGCCCGGCCCCGACCGAAGCCGAGCTGGCCGAGCTGGTCAGCTCGCCGGTCACGACGCTGTTCGTGGCCCGGGCCGAGGACGGCACCATCGCCGGCACCCTCACCCTGTGCACGTTCCGGATCCCCACCGGCATCCGGGCCTGGGTCGAGGACGTGGTCGTTGACGACGCCGTCAGCCGCCAGGGTGTCGGCACGGCCCTGACCCGGGCGGCCATCGCCGAAGCTGGCCGCCGCGGGGCCCGCACTATCGACCTGACCAGCCGACCCAGCCGCGAGGCCGCCAACGGTCTCTACCAGAGCCTGGGCTTCCAGCTTCGCCAGACCAACGTGTACCGGTACGCCCTCGAGAGCTAGCGCCTCCCTGGACGGTCCCGGCCGGCAGAACCGGCGGCTTGTGGCGCGTCCTAGCATCCGCGTGTGGCCGACGAGACGATCACCATCACCGACAACCGCACCGGCAAGAGCGTCGACGTGCCGATCGTCAACGGTGGCATCGACTCCGCGGCGCTGCGGGGCCTGGCGCCCGGCACGTGGTTCTACGACCCAGCCTTCATGACCACGGCCGCCTGCGCTTCGGCCATCACGTTCCTCGATGGCGAGGCCGGCATCCTGCGCTACCGCGGCTACCCCATCGAGCAGCTGGCCGAGAACGCCACCTACCTCGAGGTGGCCTACCTGCTGCTGAAGGGCGAGCTGCCCAACACGACCCAGCTCGACGAGTGGGTCCACGACATCACCTACCACACGTTCGTCCACGAGAACGTGAAGAAGTTCGTGGACGGATTCCACCACGACGCCCACCCGATGGGGATCCTGGCCTCGACCGTCGCCGCCCTCTCCACCTTCTACCCGGAGGCCAAGCGACTCGACGACGCCGAGTGCCTCGAGAAGCAGATCGTGCGGCTGGTGGCCAAGATGCCCACGCTCGCCGCCTTCGCCCACCGCTTCAGCGTGGGGATGCCCTACGTCTATCCGGACAACAGCCTGAGCTACAGCGCCAACTTCCTCTCGATGATGTGGAAGGCCCGCTCGGGTGGCCCCCCCTACGAACCCCACCCCGTGCTGGCCAAGGCGCTCGACCAGCTGTTCATCATCCACGCCGACCACGAGCAGAACTGCTCGACCACCGCCATGCGGGTGGTGGGATCGGCCCACGCCGATCCCTACTCGGCCACCGCAGCCGCCTGCTCGGCCCTCTACGGACCCCGCCACGGGGGAGCGAACGAGGCGGTTCTGCGCATGCTCAACGAGATCGGCACCATCGACAACGTCGAGGCCTTCGTGCAGAGCGTCAAGAGCGGCTCGGGCGGCCGCCTCCAGGGCTTCGGCCACCGCGTCTACAAGAACTACGACCCCCGGGCCCGCCTCATCAAGCGCACGGCCGAAGAGGTCTTCGCCGTGACCGGGTACAACTCGCTGCTCGACGTCGCCCTGAAGCTCGAGGAGGTGGCCCTCAACGACGAGTACTTCACCAGCCGCAAGCTGTACCCGAACGTCGACTTCTACTCCGGGCTGATCTACCTGGCGCTCGGCTTCCCGATGGAGATGTTCACCGTCCTGTTCGCCATCCCCCGCACCTCGGGCTGGCTCGCCCACTTCCGCGAGATGCTCGAGCAGGAGTCGAAGATCGCCCGACCCCGCCAGCTCTACCTCGGCGTCGAGGAGCGCAGCTACCTCCCCCTCGAGGCCCGGTAGGGGCGACGATGTCGCGGGGCGACTGAACGCCCGTTCGTGTACTCTGCGCGCGAATGGCGGGGACAACGATGAAGTCGGCACGGCTGGTGGCCGCGGCGGTGGCGGTTCTGCTCGGGGTCATCCTGGCCGCCGTCGCTCCGTCGTTCGCCTGCACCGCCACCAGTGCCGTGCGGGTGGCACCCGATGCTGGCGCCCCTGGCGCCCAGGTCCAGGTGACCGTCACCTCCTTCTACTCGACCGACCCCTACGACCGGCCGATAGAGATCAGCTGGAGCGACGAGAACGGCGGGAGCCAGCTCCTGACGACGATCCCCAAGGGACCGGCGGCGTCGGTGTGGGTCACGGTCCCCCCGTCCGAGCCAGGCCTGTACTTCATCGGCGCCACCCAGCGGGCGGCCGATGGCTCCCTGTTGTCCCGGCGCGTCCAGCCCTTCGTGGTGACCGGTGACATCGCCACCCGCGGCTACCGGATGGTGGCCGCCGACGGTGGGATCTTTGCCTTCGGCACCGCCGGGTTCCGGGGCTCGACCGGTGGCAGGGAGCTGAACCGGCCGATCGTCGGCATGGCCGCCGAGGTCTCCCCCGCCCAGGGCTACTGGCTGGTGGGGTCGGACGGCGGCGTGTTCGCCTTTGGCGACGCCGGCTTCTTCGGGTCGACGGGCGGGTTGCCGCTGAACTCGCCGATCGTGGCCATGACCGCCACACGGTCCGGGGATGGCTACTGGCTGGTGGCGGCGGATGGTGGTGTGTTTGCCTTTGGCGACGCCGTCTTCCTCGGGTCGACCGGGCGCCTGCGGTTGAAGGCGCCCATCGTGGCGATGGCCGCCACCCCGTCGGGCCAGGGTTACTGGCTGGCCGCCTCGGATGGCGGTGTGTTCGCCTTTGGTGACGCCGGCTTCCACGGCTCGATCGGTGGAGTGCCGCTGGCCCGGCCCGTCGTGGGGATGGCTGCCTCACCGTCCGGCCACGGCTACTGGATGGCCGCGTCCGACGGCGGCGTCTACGCCTTCGGTGACGCCGGCTTCTCGGGGTCGGTCGGCGGCACGCCGCTGGTCCGGCCGATCGTCGCCATGGCGGCGTCGAGCTCCGGGAACGGGTACTGGCTGGCGGCGTCGGACGGCGGGATCTTCGCCCTCGGCGACGCCGGGTTCTTCGGCTCGACCGGGGGGATCCCGCTGACCCGACCGGTGGTCGGCCTGGCTGCCCCGGCACCACGCCAGCTCGTGGCGGTGGTCAACCCGACGCCGTGGGGCTACTGACGCTGATGACGCTGATGGCGCTGGCATGCTGCGCACCACGAGACCTCGACGGCTGCTTCGTCGGAGGCGGGAGATGACGATGCGGAAGATCGCTGCGGTTCTGCTGTTCGGTGTGCTCGGTCCGCTGCTGGCCGTGCTCGCTCCCGCCTTTGCGTGCGCGCCGGCCGCCCTGATCAGGAGCAACCCCGACCAGGCCCCGGCGGGCAGCATCGTGCAGCTGACCGGCGCCGGGTACTTCGCCTCGCCGGACTACGGCCCGGTCGAGATCCGCTGGCACGAGGGCGACACCGACGCCGGCGTGCTGATCGCCACCGCCCCACCGCCGAGCTTCACCGTGCCGTTCACGATCCCGGGGAACGCGACGGGCCTCAACTTCTTCAGCGGCCGGCAGCGGCGCCTGTCGGACGGGGCGATCATGCTCGCCGGCTCGTTCCCGTTCCTGGCCACGCCGCCGCAGCCCACTCCGAGCCCAGAGCTCGCGACGCTCCCGCCGGGCTACCGGTTGGTCGCCTCGGACGGTGGCGTGTTCGCCTTCGGCTCGGCCGCCTTCTTCGGGTCGATGGGTGGCCGTCCCCTGGCCCGGCCGATCGTGGGGATGGCCAGGACCCCGTCGGGCAAGGGCTACTGGCTGGTGGGCTCCGACGGGGGGATCTTCGCCTTCGGCGACGCCGGGTTCTTCGGCTCGACCGGTGGGATCCCGCTGGCCCGGCCGATCGTCGGCATGGCCAGGACCCGATCGGGGCAGGGCTACTGGCTCGTCGGTGCCGACGGGGGGATCTTCGCCTTTGGCGACGCTCCCTTCCTCGGGACAGTCGCCGGGCAGGGGCACAGGATCGTTGGAATGACCACGACGCCCGACGGGAGCGGCTACGCCTTGGCGGGCACCGATGGCACCGTGTGGGCCTACGGCGTCCCCGACCACATCGGCGGCGGGACGGTCCGGCCGCCGGAGGCGGTCATCGGACCGCTGGCTCAGCCGGTGGTGGGCATCGCTGCCGCTCGCCTCGGCGGCTACTGGCTCGCCGCGGCCGACGGCGGGGTTTTCGCCTCGGGTGGCGCCGGCTTCTTCGGCTCCATGGGTGGCGTCCCGCTGGCCCGGCCGATCGTCGGCGTGACCAGCGGGGGAAGTCGGGGCTACTGGCTGGTCGGCTCCGACGGCGGGATCTTCGCCTTGGGCGACGCGCCGTACGTCGGCTCCACCGGCGGGATCCCGCTCGCCAAGCCGATCGTCGGCATGGTCGCCTGAGACGAGCCGCTCCGCGTCACAGGTACGTTGCACAGCTCCAGAAACCGCACGGCGTCGTGCGGGTGAGGCGGGAGAGAGGATGCACAGGCACATCTCGGTGATGGTCGGCGCCCTGAACCTGCTGGCGGCGGTCCCTCAGGCGGGGTCGAGGCGGGACAGGCCGCTCGAGTCGAGGACGTAGAGCTCGCCGGCCTGGTCCTGGCCGAACGTCGTGACGGAGCGGCCGGACAGGCCCAGCCCCTCGACGACCCAGCCCCGGTCGGTCGGTCGGCCGGCCCGCAGCTTCGAGTCGCAGTAGTCGGTGAAGACGTAGCGGCCGACCATGCCTGGGATCTGGCTGCCGCGGTAGACGTAGCCGCCGGTCACCGAGCACACCCCGTCGGCGTGGGGTAGCTCGATCACCGGGTCGACGGCGCCGGCCGGCCGGTCACCGCCCTTGTAGGGGTGCAGCCCCTCCCTGAGGTTCCACCCGTAGCTCACCCCGGCG
>JBKJUI010000091.1:0-2742 GCA_046590775.1 Acidimicrobiales bacterium | reverse complement strand
CCCCCGCCAGCCCGGCGTAGCTGAGCGGGCACCCCGGGGAGATCGTGCGCAGCGCCGCCCACACGGCCACCTGGAACTCGGTGCCGTCTGGGCAGACCGCCACGCCGAGAGGGGCGTCGACGTCGCCCTCGCCCCAGGCGATGACGGCTTTCGAGGCGTCGCCGGCGTCGCCCACCACCCGGATGTCGGCCTGCTGGGAGCGCGGCCCCCGCAGGGCGGCCACCAGCGAGAGGTTGTCGGTGAAGCCGGCGGCGCACACGCCCTCGGTGCCGGCGACGAAGGTGAACGGGCCGGCGGGGGTCGGGTGGGTGGCGGCGAGCAGCGCTTCGACGTTGGTCATCGGGGTCCCTTCTTGATGTAGGCCGCCCAGAGGGCGAACGTGGCGTAGCTGCGCCAGGGGCGCCACGCCTCGGCCCGGGCCAGCAGCGCCCGGGTGTCGAGGCCGGCGGCCCGCCGCAAGGCGAGATCGGAGGCGGGCAGGGCGTCGGGGTCCCCGAGGGCCCGAGCGGCCACCAGGGCAGCGGTCCAGGGGCCGATCCCGGGAAGTGAGAGGAGCAGGGCGCCAGCGGCCTCGCGGTCGGCGGCGGGGGACAGGTCGAGGCGGCCGTCGGCCACCGCCTCCGACAGGGCCCGGATGGACGCGACCCGGCCGGTGGTGAGGCCGATCCCGCTGAGGTCCGCCGTCGCGAGCACCGCCGCCGAGGGGAAGCGGTGGGTGAGCCCGCCGGTCGGGTCGTCGAGCGGCTCGCCGCAGACCCGGACGACCCGTCCGGCGAGCGTGGTGGCCCCGGCCACCGAGACCTGCTGGCCGAGGACCGTGCGCACCGCCGCCTCGAACCCGTCGGTGGCGCCAGGAAGGCGGATGCCGGGGGTGGCCGCCAGCGCCGGCTGCAGGAGCGGGTCGACGCCGAGCACCTCGGCCACCGCCCCCGGGTCGCAGTCGAGGTCGAACAGCCGTCGTGCCGCGCCCACCAGCGGGCCGACGAAGCGCACATCGTCGACGGACAGCGCGACCGTCAGCCCGCTGGAGTCGGGGGTGGCGGCCAGGATGCCGCCGTGGACAACGCGCCGGTAGGTTCCGTCCACCACCTCCTCGACCCCGGGCGTGGTGTGGGCACCGAGGAAGGCAAGGACGGCCTGCCCGGCGAACGGCGGGCGGGCGGGGAGACGGACGCGGAGGGCGCCCGGAGGTGGTGGACGACGGCACTGGCGCATGGTTGAAGGGGCCGACCCGTACGCCCTGGCCATGGCGTCGTTGAACCGGCGGATGCTGGCGAAGCCGGCGGCGAAGGCGACCTGGGTGACGGGGAGATCGGTCTGGTCGAGGAGCAGGCGGGCCAGGGCCAGCCGCCGGGTGGCCGCCACCTGCAGCGGGCCGGCGCCCAGCTCGTCGACGAACAGACGGCGCAGGTGGCGCTCGCTGACGTGTAGCCGGCGGGCCAGGCCGGGGACCCCGCCCTCGGCGGCGGCCCCGTCGGCGATCAACCGCACCGCGCGGGCCACGAGGTCGCCCCGGCGGTCCCAGTCGGGGTCGCCGGGCGCCGACTCGGGCCGGCACCGCTTGCACGCCCGGAAGCCGGCCTCCTCGGCCGCCGCCGCACAGGCGTAGAAGAGGACGTTCCCCGACTTCGGCGTGCGGGCCGGGCACGAAGGCCGGCAGTAGATCCCGGTGGTGGTCACCGCCGTGCAGAACCGCCCGTCAAAGCGTGCGTCACGGGCCTGCACGGCCCGGTAGCAGGCCTCGTGGTCGGTCACCGGTGCAGGAGCCACGAGACGATCGTCGCACGGCCAGAGCTGCATGACTGGCCACAATCGGCCGTGTTTCCCGCCGCAGCTGCGGCGGCCCCTGGGCCACCTGGCTTCCCTCCTCGCTCCTCCGGCTCGCCCAGGGGGCTCGCCTCCTCCGCTCGTCAGTCCAGCCAGGCGGGGGGCCGCCTCCGCCGGCTCGCTCGCTCCGCTCGCCTGTCTCCCGCCGCAGCTGCGGCGGCCCCTGGGCCACCTGGCTTCCCTCCTCGCTCCTCCGGCTCGAGAACCATTCGAGTCTGCCCACTTCTGGTCCCTCGGGGAGGCAGAAGTGGGCACTCCTGGATCTGGCGGGCGCCCGAGGTGCTGCATCCCGATTGTTCATTCGTGATCTCCCTGGGTGGTTGGCCGGGAGCTCGCTGGTGAGCTCATTTTGTCGGCCAGGCGCCGAGGGCGGCGCCGGGAGGCCGCGACACCGGGGAGGCATGACGAGGTCGGGAGCGGTGCTTCCTAGTTGCCAGCCAGTTCAAGTGTGCCCACTTCCGGCCCCCAGACGTGGCAGAAGTGGGCAGACTCGGCGTACGCAGGGTTGGCGTGGGTCGTGTCGGCGCAGTCACAGGTCGGCCAGGCCGTCGAAGTAGGCGCGCACCATGTCGCGCACGGACGGGGGGAGGTCGAGGCGGTCGAGGGCGGCGGTGGCCTGCGGCTCGTAGCGAGGGAGGGCGTCGGCCAGCGGCACGCTGGCCGGTCCGGCGGAGTTGGGGCCCGCCGCCTGTCCGACGGGCCCACCCTGCGGCCCGGCGCCGACCGAACCGCCGGTGGCGAGGTCAGGGCCAGCGGAGGTGGCCGGGTCGTAGACCGCCGGACTGGTGGCGGGCTCGGTGCTCGGATTGCGGCCGGTCCCGCCCAGTGCGCCACCCGACCCGGTACTGCCCGGTGCGGTCGGCGTGTTGGTGCCACCACCGCCCCCTGACGGAGAGCCCTGGCCCTGCCCCTGTC
>JBKJUI010000479.1:0-3441 GCA_046590775.1 Acidimicrobiales bacterium | reverse complement strand
GGTCGGCGCGCATCCGCGAGGCCGCCGCGGAGGCCGACGGCTGGAACAGTTGGGGCGCCGACGCGACCACGTTCGCCGGTGAGGCGGCGACTGTTGCCCCAGGGCGGACGCTCACGTGGGCCGGGCAGGTGTTGATCGGGCGGACGCAAGCCGAGGCCGACGCCAAGCTGCGCGCCCACGGCCCACGCCCAGGGCTCGTATCCGGCACCGTCGAGGACCTGCACCGCCACCTCGATGCGCTGGCCGCCGCCGGCGCCTCATGGGCCATCTGCGCGCCGCTTGACGTGGGCACCGACGAGGGGGCGGTCGAAATCCTCTCAGAGGCCTCCGCCGCCTACCGGTAGGTTTGTCGCCCATGGAGTTCCGCCGGATCAACGCCCTGCCACCGTACGTCTTCACCATCATCGATTCGCTGAAGATGGCAGCGCGGCGGGCTGGTGACGACGTCATCGACCTGGGGTTCGGCAACCCCGACATCCCGTCGCCCGACATTGCGGTGGAGAAGTTGGCCGAGGCGGCCCGCAACTCCCGCAACCACCGGTACTCCGCCAGCCGGGGTATCCCCAAGCTGCGTGCCGCGGCGGCCGACCTGTACCTGCGGAAGTTCGGGGTCGACCTCGACCCCGACAAAGAGGTCATCAACGTCATCGGCGCCAAGGAGGGCCTCACCCATCTCATGTGGGTGTTGCTTGGGCCGGGCGACACCGCCATGGTGCCCACGCCGTCGTACCCAATCCACATCTATGCGCCGCTGTTCGCCGGCGCCGACGTCCGCCGGATCCCGCTCGGCCCCGACGAGGACTTCTTCGCAAACCTGCTGGAGGACTGGGAGAACGCCTGGCCCCGTCCCCGGGTCATCGTGCTGTCGTTCCCCCACAACCCGACGACCACCTGCGTCGACCTGCCCTGGCTCGAGCGCCTCGTCGCGTTCGCCAAGGAGCACGACGTGATCCTCGTCCACGACTTCGCCTACTCCGATACCGCCTTCGATGGCTACGAGCCCCCCTCGATCCTGCAGGTGCCGGGGGCGAAGGATGTCGCAGTGGAGTTCTACACGCTGACCAAGTCGTTCTCGATGGCCGGCTGGCGGGTGGCGTTCTGCGTCGGCAACCCCGAGATCGTCGCCGCCCTGGGCAAGCTCAAGTCCTACCTCGACTACGGCACCTTCCAGCCGGTGCAGATCGCGGCCATCGTGGCCATGAACGAGGCTCCCGATTACCCCAAGGAGGTCAACGCTATCTACTGGAGCCGGCGCGACGCCCTGTGCGACGGGCTCGACCGCATCGGGTGGCATTTCGAGAAGCCCAAGGCCACGATGTTCGCCTGGGCGCCCATTCCCGAGCCCTACCGGGAGATGGGCTCGCTTGCGTTCTCCTCGTTCCTGGTCGAAGAGGCCAAGGTGGCCACCTCGCCGGGCGTGGGCTTCGGGCCGACGGGCGACGGCTTCGTGCGCTTCGCCCTCATCGAGAACGAGCAGCGCATCGGCCAGGCCGTCCGCAACATGCGTAAAGCCCTGACGAAGTTGTAATCGGCCGCCTGGTCGCGTTCGCAGCCGGCGGCGAAACTCGCAACGCAGTGCGCGGGCTGTGCGGTACGGTGCATTCCGAAACGAGACGGGTCCGTTTCGGAAAGGGCAGCAATGGACGCAGCAGCAATTCACGCCCGACGGTGGTGGACGTTGGCGGTGATGTGCCTGAGCCTCATGGTGATCGGCATCGACAACACCATCCTCAACGTCGCCCTGCCCACCCTGGTGCGCGACCTCCACGCCACCACGTCTCAGCTCCAGTGGATCGTGGATTCCTACACCCTGGTCTTCGCCGGCCTGCTGCTGACCGCCGGAAGCCTGGGCGACCGCTTCGGCCGCCGGCGTGGTCTCAGCATCGGGCTGCTGATCTTCGGCGCCGGATCGGTGGCCTCGGCCGTCGCCGGCTCGGCCGAGCACCTGATCCTCACCCGTGCGCTGATGGGTATCGGCGGGGCGCTGATCATGCCGGCCACGCTGTCGATCATCAGCAACGTGTTCACTGTGCCGGCCGAGCGGGCCCGGGCCATCGCGGTGTGGGCCGGTTTCTCGGCCATGGGTATCGCCATCGGCCCGCTGAGCGGGGGGTGGCTGCTCGAGCACTTCTGGTGGGGGTCGGTGTTCATCGTCAACATCCCGATCGTGATGCTGGCTCTCGTCGGCGGACGGCTCTTCGTGCCCGAGTCCAAGGATCCCTCGCCCCGGGCGCTCGACCCGGTCGGCGCCGTCCTGTCGATCGTCGGCCTGATCACCCTGGTGTGGGCCATCATCGAAGCGCCCGGCCAGGGCTGGACCGACGGTCGGACCCTCACCGCCTTCGGAGCGGCTGTGGTGCTGCTCGGTGCGTTCATCGCATGGGAACGCCACACCGACCACCCCACGCTCGACGTGGCCTTCTTCGCCAACCCCCGATTCAGCGCGGCCAGCACCGCGGTCACCCTGGTGTTCTTCGCCCTCTTCGGCGCCACCTTCCTCCAGACGCAGTACCTGCAGTTCGTGCTGGGCTACACGGCCCTCCAGGCCGGTCTGCGAGTGGCCCCGATCGCCTTGGTGCTCATGGTGGCCGCCCCGCTCAGCGCCCGGCTGGTGGAGCGCATCGGGACCAAGATCGTGGTGGCGATCGGACTGGCCACCGTGTCGGCCGCCCTGGTCGTGCTGTCCTTTGCCACCGTCACCTCCGGGTACGGCCCGGTGCTGGCCAGCATGATGATCATGGGTATCGGCATGGGGCTGACCATGGCTCCGGCCACCGAGTCGATCATGGGCTCGCTGCCCCGGCACAAGGCCGGGGTGGGATCGGCGGTGAACGACACCACCCGCCAGGTGGGGGGCGCCCTCGGTGTCGCCATCCTCGGCTCCCTGCTGGCGTCCACCTACGCATCCTCGCTCGGCTCTGGCGTGTCGGCGGCGGCCAGGACCTCCGTGGGCGCCGCCCTCGACCTGGCCCGGTCGCTGGGCGGGGAGCAGGGGGCGTCGCTGGCCGCGTCGGCCAAGTCGGCCTACGTCGACGGGATGGGCGTCGGAGTGCTGGTGGCCGCGGCCGTTGCCCTCCTCGGTTCCCTCATCGCCCTCGCCTTCCTGCCCTCACGGGCGAGAATGGAGACAGAGGCGGCTCCCGGTGTGAATGCATCAGAGGTCGACCTGGAGGTAGCCACCGCATGAACCCGGCCGACCTCGAGGTTCACCGGCCGCCGGGCCGGCCCCGCAGCGCCGAGGCCGACCGCGCCATCCTCCGGGCCACCGTCGATCTCCTCGCCGACGAGGGGTACGGCGGCGTCACCATGGAGGGGGTGGCGGCCCGGGCGGGCGTGGGCAAGGCCACCGTGTACCGCCGTTGGGCGAGCAAGTCGGCGCTGGTGGTGGACGCGGTGAGCGCGTGCCGGGAAAGTGGCTGGCAGCCGCCCGACACCGGCTCG
>JBKJUI010000370.1:0-6396 GCA_046590775.1 Acidimicrobiales bacterium | reverse complement strand
CCCAGCGGAAGGTGGCGGCGGCGGCCACGGGGCTGGCGACGGCCCAGGCGGTGAGCACCAGCCACGCCCGGGCCGGGACCGCGGCCCCGTCGCCGACCGAGGCGCGCAGGGCGTCGGACAGGGCCGCGGCCGGGAGCCCCTCGGCGACCGTCCGCAAGGCATCGGGCAGCGACTCGAGGGGCACGACCATGCCGCCGAGGAGCAGCAGGACGAGGTACAGCCCGTTCGACAGGGCCAGCGTCAGCTCGGGCTTGAGCGAGCCGGCCAGCAGGAGGCCCAGCCCGGAGAAGGCGATCGTGCCGAGGAGCACCGCGGCCAGCGCCGAGGCGACGGCTCCGGACGGCCGCCAGCCGAGGGCCAGCGCCACCGGCACCAGAACAGCGACCTGGATGGCCTCGACGACGAGGACGGCCACGACCTTGGCGGCCAGCAGAGCGGGGCGGCTGAGGGGGGTGGTGGCCAGCCGCTTCAGGACGCCGTAGCCCCGCTGGAAGCCGGTGGCGATGGCCAGGTTGACCAGGCCGGTGCTCATCACGGCCAGGGCCAGGATGCCAGGCGCCAGGAACGTCACCGGGTCCCGGGTGCCGGCGGGCGTGGGCAGCACGTCGACCAGGGAGAAGAAGACGAGCAGCAGCACCGGGATGCCGAGGGCCAGCAACAGTGACTCGCCGTTGCGGAGGGTCATCGTCACCTCGGCCCGCGCCTGAGCCCGGAAGGCCCGCATCAGGCGGCGTCACCCCGCCGCCGGCCCCGCCCCCGGGCCGCCCGGGGCTGACGGTCGTCCTCCGCCGCCGAGCGCTGGCCGGTGAGCCGGAGGAACACGTCCTCGAGGGTGTGGCGGCCGGCCCGGATGTCGCCGACGGCGATGTCGTGCTCGGCCAGCCACCCCGTCAGGCGGGCCAGGTTCGAGGGCGAGGCCGGCGCCGACACCAGGTACTCGCCGGGCCGCTCCTCGGCCACCGGGGCGCCCATCGCCTCGCCCAGCCTGGCGGCGTCGAGGCCGGGCGGGCCCCCGAAGCGGATCTCGCCGCCGGCTCCCGAGCGCATCAGGTCGGCCGGGCTCCCGGCGGCCACCACCCGCCCGCCGTCCAGGATGACGACGGCGTCGGCCAGCCGCTCGGCCTCCTCCAGGTGGTGGGTGGTGAGCAGCACGGCCACGCCGTCGTCGCGCAGGCCCCGGATCACGTCCCAGAGCACCCGACGCGCCGCCGGGTCCATCCCGGCCGACGGCTCGTCGAGGAAGGCCACCTCGGGGCGGCCCACCAGTGCCAGCGCCAGCGAGAGCCGCTGCTGCTCGCCTCCGGACAAACGCCGCCAAGGGGTGCGGGCCACCTGGTGCAGGTCGAGCCGGTCGAGAAGGTCACCGGGCGGCAAAGGATCGGCGTAGTAGGAGGCGAACAGGCGCAGGACCGCCCCGGCCGGCATCGTCGGGTAGACCCCGCCGCGCTGCAGCATCACCCCGATGCGCGACGCCACGGCCGCACGGTCGGCGATCGGGTCGAGGCCCAGCACGCGCACCGTCCCGGCGCTCGGCCGGCGGTACCCCTCGAGCGTCTCGACCGTGCTCGTCTTCCCGGCCCCGTTCGGCCCGAGCACGGCCAGAACCGTCCCCGCCTCGGCCGACAGCGAGATCCCGTCGACCGCGACGCGAGCGTCATAGCGGACGACCAGCTCCTCGACGGACAGGGCGGCCACCGGGCGGAACCTAATCGTCGCGGGTCTGCCCACTTCTGCCATCCCCAGGAGCCGGAACTGGGCACACTGCCGGTTGGGGCTGGCCTACCCTCCGAGAGCGTGCTCGACGTGCGCCGGCTTCGCAGCGATCCCGAGGGGGTGGCCGCCGCCCTGGCTCGCCGCGGCGTCGACGCCAGCGAGGTGGCGAGGCTGGTCGAGCTCGACGTGGCCGTGCGGGCCGCGAGCCAGGAGCGGGACGAGGCGCGGGCCGAGGTCAAGCGGCTGTCGAAGGCGGTCGGCGCCGCCCGTCGCGACGGGGACGTCGACGGGGCCGAGCGGCTCCAGGCCGAGAGCCGGGCCAGGGGCGAGCAGGGGGCCAAGGCCGAGGCGGTGGCCGCTGACCTCGAGGAGCAGCTGCGCCAGGTGCTGCTGGTCACGCCGAACACGCCGGACCCCTCGGCCCCCGTCGGCGCCGGGCCCGAGGACAACCGCGTCGTCCGGATGTGGACCCCGACCGGCATCCCCTTCAGCGAGATCGTCTACACCGAGTGCCAGCGGGTTCCGCACTGGGAGGTGGCCGCCCAGCACGGTCTGCTCGACCTCGAGCGGGGCGCCAAGCTCTCGGGCTCGATGTTCCCGCTGTGGCGTGGCGACGGTGCCCGCCTGCTCCGCGGCCTGACCCAGTGGGCGCTTGACCGCCACACCGGTGATGCCGGGCCTGGCGCCGTCTGGGAGGAGGTCCGGCCGCCGAGCCTGGTCAAGACCTCGACGATGGTGGCCACCGGCCACCTGCCGAAGTTCGACGAGGACATGTACCACCTCGAGCGCGACGACCTGTGGGCCATCCCCACGGCCGAGGTGCCCCTCACGTCGATGGCCCGGGACGAGCTGCTCGACCCCGCCGACCTCCCGCTGAAGCTCACCGCCTATTCGCCCTGCTTCCGCCGGGAGGCTGGCTCGGCCGGCCGCGACACCCGCGGGCTGCTCCGCAGCCACGAGTTCGACAAGGTCGAGCTGATGGCGGTGTGCACCGCCGAGCAGGCGCTGGCCCTCCAGGCCGAGATCCTCGAGCGGGCCGAGGACCTCCTGCGCCTCCTCGGCCTGGCCTACCGGGTGCTTGACCTGTGCGCCGGCGACCTCGGCTTCTCGTCGATGCGCACCTTCGACATCGAGGTGTGGAGCCCCGGCGTCGGCGCCTGGCTCGAGGTCTCGTCGGTGTCGTGGTACGGCGACTACCAGGCCCGCCGGGCCGCTATCCGCCACCGCGTGGAGGGCGGTGGGACCGCCGTCGCCCACACCGTGAACGGGTCGGCCCTGGCCTGGCCGCGGGTGGTGGCGGCCATCCTCGAGGCCCACCGCCAGGAGGACGGCTCGGTGCGGGTGCCGCCACCGGTCCGCCCCTGGGTGGGTGGCCTCAGTCGCCTGGGGTGAGGGCGGCGCAGGCCCGGCACACGCCGGGAAGGGCGAAGTGGCGGCCGCCGACGACGAACCCGTAGCCGTCGGCCAGCTCGTCCCGCAGCGCCGCCACCACCGCCTCGGGTACCTGCACCACGACGCCGCACCGGTCGCAGACGAGGTGGTGATGGCGGTCGTCGGTGAGGTGGTACACGGCGCGCCCGTGGCCGAGGTGGACGTGCTCGACGACGCCCGCCTGCTCGAGGGCGTCGAGGGTGCGGTAGACCGTGGACCGGTGCACTGCGGGGGCGGAGCGGTGGACGGCGGCCACCAGGTCGTCGGCGGTCACGTGGTGGTCGTCGGCCTCGACCAGGGCCTCGACGAGCGCCTTGCGGGCCGCGGTGACCCGGCTGCCGTCGGAGCGCAGCTGCTGGAGGATGATCGAGGCCCGGCCGTCCGTGGCTCCGGCCGGCCGGCCGGCGGCGGGGGCACGGAGCGCGTCCACCTCCCGAGGCTGCCACACCCGGCGATGCTGCTCTGCCTGCTCGCCGCCGTCGTGCTCGCCGGCTGCGCCCAGGGCTCCTCGCCCGAGCGGTCCGCCGGCCGGCGCATCGAGGGCGCTCCCCTCGGCCCCAACGTCCCGGGAGAGCCCCGGCGGTCCGAGCGGGTGCTGGAGGTGGTGGCCACGACCTCGGTGGCCGCCGACTGGCTGCGGGTGGTCGGCAGCACCAACGTGCGCACCCACGTCGTGGTGAAGGCCGGCCTCGACCCGATCGCCTACCTGGCCACCCCCGGCGACATCGACGCCGTGCGCGGGGCCGACCTGGTCGTGGCCGTGGGACGGGGCCTCGAGCCCTGGCTCGACGGCGTGCGCAAGCAGGCGGCCGGGACGGCCCGCCTGGTGACCCTCACCGACGGCCTCCCCGAGCGGGCCACGCCCTCGGGCGTGCCGGACCCCTTCGCCTGGCTCGACCCGAGCAACGCCATGCGGATGGTGGCGACGCTGGCCGACGCCCTGACCGCCGCCGACCCGGAGGACCAGCCGGCCTTCGACTTCTCCCGGAACGCCTACTCGTCGGAGCTGGACAAGGCCGACCAGGACGCCCGCCGGGTGCTCGGCCCGGTGGCCGGACGGGGGCTGGTCACGGCCAAGGAGACCTTCGGCTGGTTCGCCGCCCGCTACGGCGTCGAGGTGGTGGGGTCGGTGGTGCCGTCGCCCAACGGCCTGGCCGATCCCCCGGCCCAGCACCTCTCGCTCCTCCTCCAGAGGATGCGGGCCAAGCAGGTGAAGGCCGTCTTCGCCGAGACCTCGGTGTCCGACGCCAGCGTCCGCACGCTGGCTCGCGACGCTGGCCCCGCAGTGAAGGCCGTGGTCGGCGCCGATGCGCTGCTCGGCGATGGTCTGGGCGCCGCTGGCACCGATGCCGACACCTTCCTCGGCGCCCTCCGCCACAACGCCCGCTCGATAGCGGCTAACGCCTAGCCGCCGCTCACTCGTTCGCTGCGCTCACTCCGTTCGGGCGGGTCCTTGGGGTCGGCCTTCGGCCGGCTGACTGCTTGTTACGGCGGGCGAGCAAGCTCGCCTGGTCGCCGCCTGACGAGGGGGATTCCGCAAGCTCCATCCCCCTCGAGCTCCCCCTGCCACGCAGTCTGCCCACTTCGGGCTCGCCGGGCGACCAGAAGTGGGCAGACTTCCGCCTCGGCCTACGCGAAGAGGCGTACCACGTGGCGGGATTTGAGTCTCAGGCGGGCTGCGAAGTTGGGTTTGGTGGGCTCGGGGAGGGAGCGGGCGGCGGCGAGGACCTCTGCGGGGGGGCCGTCGCCGACCACGGTGGTGGTGGTGCCGCCGGAGGACCAGGTGACGACCTGGCCTCCGGCCCAGGTCCAGCGCCGGCCTTCGGTGCCACCGACGGCGAGGCGCTCGCCTCCGGCCGGCAGCGCCGCCGGGTCGGCGTTGCCCAGCTGGGTGAACACGGACAGGCTGCGGACCCCATCGCCGTAGAGGATCTGCACAGCCGGGCCGCGGCGGTAGGTGCCGAGGCGGGCGTAGCCGGCCTCGAGCCGCTCAGGGGCCCGGAAGGGCCGGGGCACGTGGTCGATGCGCGGCACCCTCCAGGGCGCGGCACGGGCCGGTGTCGTGCCGACGGAGCGGACGCCCTCCAGGGACGTGAACTCGACGACCCGGACGAGCCAGCCGCGCTCGTCGAAGACCTGGCGGCGCAGCAGGAGGCCCGAGTCGTCGTCGACATCCGCCTCCTCGGTGATCCGGCCGTCCAGCTGGAGCACGACCCGTGTGGTGGACCGGCCGAGGACCAGCGGCCCTGGTTCGGCCTGCACCTCGTACTTGGACGTCGGGTCGGGAGCGGAGCGGGTGGGGCCGACCCCGCCCGACCAGGTCAGCGCCGGCTGGTTCACCCCGGAGCTGAGGACGACCTCGCCACCCTTGCCGGTCACCTGCATCGACTCGTCGTGCTCCCTCCCGTCCCCGTCGAGCCACCGCACCACGACGCGCCCCACGAACGCCACCGTGGCCGACGCCGCCTGGGCCCGGCGCAGGACCTCGGCGTCGCCACCGGCCTGGACGGGCGGGGTGACGAGGCCAGCGACGAGCAAGGCGGCCAGCGCCGCTGGCGCCAGGCGAGATGCCGGCCGGTCTCCCAGGATCGCCGTCATCGGGTGAACGACACGGGAACCGCCCCTGGGGCCAGACCCGAGACGGCGTCGGGCCCGGGTGAGGAGGTGGAGTGGTCGGCCACGAGCGACGCCACGGACGGCCTGCTGGTGTCGGCCGGGGTGGAGCGGCCGACGAGGCCGAGGACCCCGAAGCCGGCGGCGGCGACGGCGGCCGAGGCGGCGACCAGCTGACGTGGCCCGATGCGCCGGGCCGCGGGCCGACGAAGGTGGACGGCCGGCGGAGGCCAGGCCGGAGCCAGCCGCAGCAGGTCGTCGGGAGGTTCGACCGGCGGAAGTCCGCGGAGTGCCGTCCGGGCCCAGGCGACCTCCTCGTGCTCGGCAGTGCAGGCCGGACAGGCGGTCAGGTGAGCCTCGATGCCGGGCAGAAGGTCGGCGGCGACCTCGTCGTCGAGCCGGGCCGAGATCAGGTCGCCGACGTGGACGGCCGGCAAGGGCCGCAGCAGGCCCTCAGGGGCCGAGAGCCACGGCAGGGCCCGCAGCGCGGTGCGCGACGCATCGACCTCGTCCCGCTCGCCGGCACACGCCGGGCAGGCCTCGACGTGGGCGGCCACGGCGACGGCCTCGGCCGGGGACAGCTCGCCGTCGAGCCACGCCGAGAGCAGGTCGCCGGGGTGGGGGTCCAGCGGGATCACG
>JBKJUI010000170.1:0-11964 GCA_046590775.1 Acidimicrobiales bacterium | reverse complement strand
CCGATCGCCTGGCCGAGGCGATCCGGCCGACGGACACCCTGGCCCGCTTCGCCGGCGACGAGTTCGCCGTGCTGTGCGAGGACGTCGCCTCGGTCGAGGACGCCGTGGGCGTCGCCGGGCGCCTCATCGCCTCCCTCGAGGCGCCGGTGGCCCTCGGCACCTCCGAGGTCGTGATCTCGGCCAGCGTCGGGGTGGCCCTGCCCCGTGACGAGGACGTCACCGCCGACGGTCTGCTGCGCGACGCCGACACCGCCATGTACCTGGCCAAGGACCAGGGACGGGGGCGGGTCGAGGTGTTCGACGAGACGCTTCGGGAGCGGGCCGTCCGCCGCCTGGAGACCGAGAGCGGGCTGCGCCGGGCGCTCGAGCGGGGCGAGCTGCGGCTGGCCTTCCAGCCTGAGATCCACCTCGTCACCGGGCATCTCGCCGGCATCGAGGCGCTCGTTCGCTGGGAGCACCCCGATCGGGGCCTACTGCCGCCGGCCGAGTTCATCGGCGTCGCCGAGGAGACCGGCCTGGTGAACGCGGTGGGGGCCTGGGTGCTGCACGAGGCCGCGCTCCAGCTGCGTCGTTGGCGCGCCGTGCACCCCCACATGGTCGAGGTCGGGATGGCGGTGAACGTGTCGGTCCGCCAGCTGGCCGATCCAGGGATCATCGACGAAGTGGTGGCCGCGGTGGCGCTGGCCGGTCGTGGCGGCGCACGACTGTGCCTGGAGGTCACCGAGACCGCCCTGCTCGAGTCGGCCTCGCCTGCCCGCGAGACCCTCCGGCGCCTGAAGAAGCAAGGTGTCCTCCTCGGGATCGACGACTTCGGCACCAGCTACTCGTCCTTCCCGATCCTCACCCGCCTCGCCCCGGACTTCCTGAAGGTGGACCGCACGTTCGTGAAGGGCCTCGGGATCGACCCGTGGAACACGGCCATCGTGAGGGCGGTGATCGACCTGGCCCACGAGCTCAAGCTGTTCGTCATCGCCGAGGGGGTCGAGACCCCCGTGCAGGTGGCACGCCTGCGGTCGCTCGGCTGTGACCTGATCCAGGGCTTCGTCATCTCCAAGCCGCTCTCCGCCGCCGACTTCGAGCTGGCGATGGTGGCCCCGGGCGATGTCAGCCACCTCGAGGCTCCCGAGCTGCGGCGCCCCCCGGCACAGGTGTAGCGGCCGGGCGCCGCCCGCTTCCTGGTTCTGCCAAACTGGCGGGAACGGCGGCACAGGGGACGGGGAACCATGAAGAAGCAGCACGGCTGGTCATCGATCATCCTGGTGGTAGGCCTGGCGCTGGTCGCCACCTCGGCCCCGCCCGTCGGAGCCGCCCCGGCCGCTCCCGTGACCAGCAGCAAGGCCGCGGCCGACCGGCGGGCCGCCTTCCGCCGGCTCGGCGTCGAGCGCCTCCGGGCGCGATCCGGCACGGCCAGGGCGACGGCCGCTCCTGCGGCACCCGTGCAGTCCGCCGCCGACGGCGACGCCCTCACCCTCCTCGACCCCGCAGGCGACGCGTCGCCGCCGGCCGAGACGAGGGCCGACATCCGCCAGGTCCTGGTGGGCAACGGCGGCGGAGGGTCGCTGCTGTTCACGATGCAGATGGAGACCTACTCCAACCCGCTCACCGACCCGGCGTGGATGGTGGGCTTCACCGGCGCCTTCTGGTTCGTCGACACGAGCGGCGACAACGTGCCCGAGGTGATCGTCGAGATCTACCACACCGGCAGCAGCCTCGAGGCCGACGTCTTCGACCCCGAGGGCGAGGGCACCTTCGTGTGCAACGGGACCGCCTCGACCAACGCGACGACCAAGTCCTACACCGTGAGGGTCCCTGAGCCGGGCTGCTTCGGCGACGTCAAGCGGCCGGCGGTGGCCGGCGGGTTCAACTACGACCTGCCTTCGGCCCCGAACCAGGCCCAGGACTTCGCTCCGAACAACGGCAACCTGGTGCGCTTCAACCGGCCGCCGGCCGGGCAACCGGAGGGCGGCTACACCGTCGTGACCCGCAGCGCCGGCTTCCAGCGCCTCGGCGCCCTGCCGATCGGCGCCACCCCGTCGGGCCGGTTCCAGGACTACATCGGGCCCCGGCCGGTCATCGCCGCGGCCAGCGCCCGCCCCTTCGATCCCGGCCTGTGGTCGGTCACCGACGACGGAGAGGTCTCGACCCAGGACGACGGCGAGTACTACGGCGACGCCACCGACTTCAATCTGTTCCGGCCGATCGTCGGCATGGCCGTGCTGCCCAACCGTTCCGGCTACTGGCTGGTGGCCTCCGACGGCGGGATCTTCTCCTTCGGCGATGCTGCGTTCTTCGGCTCCACCGGAGGCACCGTCCTCAACAAGCCCGTCGTCGGCATGGCCGCCACCCCGACCGGCCAGGGCTACTGGCTGGTGGCCTCCGACGGCGGGATCTTCGCCTACGGCGACGCCCGGTTCTACGGGTCCACCGGCTCCATCAGGCTCAACCGCCCGGTGGTGGGCATGGCCGCCGGCTACCAGGGCCAGGGCTACTGGCTGGTGGCCAGCGACGGCGGGATCTTCGCCTATGGCATGCCGTTCTACGGCTCCACGGGCGGCATCGTCCTGCAGCAGCCGATCGTCGGGATGGCGGCGACCCGCAGCGGCGGCGGCTACCGCTTCATCGCCCGCGACGGCGGGGTCTTCAGCTACGGCGACGCCGAGTTCCACGGCTCCATCGCCGCTCCCGGCCGCACCGACGTTGTCGGCCTGGCCACCGCCTGAGGCCGCCGGTGGCGATGCCCACCGTGGGCGATGGCCACTACGCCGGCAGGGCTCCGGTACGCTCAGCGCACAGTGGCCATCGGTCCTCGCTGGGGTATGAGATGGGGCCGGCCGGCGGTGGTGGCCTGCCTCGTCGGGCTGGGACTCCTCGGCGTTGCGCTGGCCCCAGCGGCACCGGCTCAGGTGGTGGACCCGGCGTCGACATCCACCACGGCGACCTCGGCCACGACGTCCACCACGGTGGACCCGAGCTCCGGGTCGGCCCGGGGGACCTTGGTCGACCGGAGGGGGACGGCCGACGCGGACGACGACACACCGATCGAGGGCGCCCGCGTCACCGTGGTCGGCAACGACGGCACCGAGGCCGGCAAGGCCGAGACCGACGCCGAGGGCAAGTTCCGGATCCCGCTCACGGGCGAAGGCACCTACACCGCCACGCTTGATGACGACTCGCTGCCGGACGGGGTGTCGGTCGCCGACGGCGGCGGGAAGGTCGAGTTCACCCTCGGGCCGGGCCAGTCCAGGGTGCTGCTCTTCGAGCTGAACGCCGCCACCCGGCGCACGGAGGGCAAGCTCGACCTCTTCCTCCAGGCGCTGGTCGACGGCACCTACTTCGGTCTGCTGCTGGCGCTGGCTGCCGTCGGGCTGTCGCTGATCTACGGCACCACCGGCCTGGTGAACTTTGCCCACGGCGAGCTGGTGACCCTCGGCGCCATCTTCGCCTACTGGTTCAACCGCTACCTGGGGTGGCCGCTCATCCTGAGCGCAGCCCTCGCCGTCGTGGCCGCCGCCGGCGCCGGGTGGCTCCTCGATGCCGGCTTCTGGGGCCCGCTGCGCCGGCGGGGGACCGGCAACACCGCGCTCATGGTCATCTCCATCGGTCTCGCCTTGGCCGCCCTCAACGTCTACCTCTACGTGTTCGGCGGCCTGACCCGGCCGTACTCCGACTACCGTGCCCAGGAGGCGCTGTCGTTCGGCACGGTGTCCATCGCGCCGAAGCGCATCATCGGCGCGCTGCTGTGCCTGGCCTGCCTGATCGCGGTGGCCACCGCCCTGCAGCGGACCCGCATGGGCAAGGCCATGCGGGCCATCGCCGACAGCCGCGACCTGGCTGCGTCGTCGGGGATCAACGTTGACCGGGTCATCCGACTCGTGTGGATGTTCGGAGCCGGCCTGGCCGCCCTGGGGGGCATCCTGTTCTCGATCAGCCAGGACGTGAACTACGAGCAGGGCTCGTCGATGCTGCTGCTGCTCTTCGCCGCCATCACCCTCGGAGGGCTGGGGGCGGCCTACGGCGCGCTGATCGGCGGTTTCGTCATCGGACTGTTCGTCACGGTGTCGGCGGTGTGGATACCGACCGAGCTCAAGAACGTGGGGGCGCTGGCTGTGCTCATCGTCGTGCTGCTGGTGCGGCCGCAGGGGATCCTCGGACAGCGGGAGCGGGTGGGCTGATGGACATCGGGCTGATCTTGAGGTCCACGGGCCAGGCGGCCATTGGTCCGGACGCCTGCTACTACGCCCTCGCCGCGGCCGGGCTCAACATCCACATCGGCTACACGGGGCTGCTCAACTTCGGTCAGGCTGCCTTCGCCGCCGCCGGGGCCTACGGGTTGGCCGTCGCCGTGTCCACCTACGGAGTGTCGTTCTGGGCGGCGCTGTTCATCGGGCTGCTGGCTTCGGTCGTCCTGGCGGTGGTGCTGGGCTTCCCAACGCTTCGGCTGCGCACCGACTACCTGGCCATCGTCACCCTCGCTGCGGCCGAGATCATCCGACTGGTGGTCCGCTCGGTGCGCTACACCGGCACGCTCGGGGGGACCGACGGCCTGCAGGCCTTCGGAAACGATTTCTTCCGCCTGAACCCCTTCGACGGTGGCCCGTACACGCCGCTCGACTTCCGGCCGGACCAGGTCTGGCTCCTCGTCTGCGCCTGGCCGCTCGTCGGGTTGTGCTGCCTCGTCACCTTCCTGCTGATGCGCAGCCCGTGGGGACGGGTGGTGAAGGCCATCCGGGAGGACGAGGACGCCGTTCGCAGCCTCGGTAAGAACACCACCTGGTACAAGATGCAGAGCCTGATGCTCGGCGGGGTCTTCGGCGCCGCCGCCGGGATCGTGTTCGCCATGTCGAAGCAGTCGGTGAACCCCGACGACTACGCGACGAAGTTCACCTTCACCGCCCTCACCGTGCTGATCCTCGGGGGGACGGCCCGGGTCCTCGGGCCGGTCGTCGGCTCGGTGATCTTCATCGGGAGCCTGCAGTTCCTGGACGTCTTCCTGCGCCAGGCCATCTCCGACGGCCTCGTGCCCGAGTGGCTGCCGGTTGACACGAACAAGGTGGCCATCATCCGCCTCATCTTCGTCGGGGTCGCCCTCGTGCTGCTCATGGTCTTCCGACCACAGGGCATCCTGGGAGACAAGCGGGAGGTGGCCATCCGTGACCGTTGACGCGCCGTCATGGGCGGCGACCGTCGTCCCCGAGCCGGGCGTCCGGAAGCCCGACCCGATCCTCACCATCGAGGGCGTGCACCGTCGGTTCGGGGGGCTCGTCGCCGTCGACGTGGAGCACATGGAGGTTCAGCGAGGGGCCATCACCGCGCTGATCGGGCCGAACGGGGCGGGGAAGACGACGCTGTTCAACCTCCTCACCGGGTTCGACCAGCCCGACCGCGGGTCGTGGAGGTTCGCCGATCGGGACCTCACCGGCGTTCCCGCCCACAAGGTGGCCCACCACGGCATGGTCCGCACGTTCCAGCTCACAAAGTCCCTGGCCCTCCTGACCGTGATGGAGAACATGAAGCTGGGCGCCACGGGCCAGCGAGGCGAGCGGTTCTGGGGCGGCCTGCTGCGACCGCTGTGGCGGGAGCAGGAGAAGGGGATCGAGTCGCGGGCGGACGCCCTCCTGGAGCGCTTCAAGCTGTCGCAGCTGCGGGACGAGTTCGCCGGAGCGCTCTCGGGCGGCCAGCGCAAGCTCCTGGAGATGGCCCGGGCCCTGATGGTCGAGCCCGACCTGGTGATGCTCGACGAGCCCATGGCCGGGGTCAACCCGGCACTCAAGCAGTCGCTGCTCGCGCACGTGAAGCAGCTGCGGACCGACGGGATGACCGTGCTGTTCGTCGAGCACGACATGGACGTGGTCTACGACATCAGCGACTGGGTGATCGTGCTCGCCCAGGGTCGGATCATCGCCGAGGGCCCGCCGAAGGCCATCGGCGCCAACCCGAAGGTGATCGACGCCTACCTCGGCACCCACTTCGCCGAGGGCGGCGGCGAGGGACTCGGCGAGCGGGGACCCGACGAGCAGGGACTGCTGGAGGTCGACGATGCCTGAACCGAAGCGGGCGCAGCCCGAGCCGCTGCTGGTGGCCATCGACCTGCGGGCCGGGTACGTTCCCGATGTCAACATCCTCAACGGGTGCAACCTCACCCTCGGGGAAGGGGAGCTCATCGGGATCATCGGCCCGAACGGGGCCGGGAAGTCGACGCTCTTGAAGGCGCTCTTCGGGCTGCTCCCCGTCCGGTCGGGCTCGGTGACCTTCCGCGGCGAGGACATCACCACGCTCAGGCCCCACTCCCTGGTGGCCAAGGGCGTCGGCTACGTTCCCCAGGTCGACAACGTCTTCCCCCGGTTGACGGTCAAGGAGAACCTGGAGATGGGCGTCTACCAGAGGGCTCGCACCTTCGCCTCCCGCTTCCGGGTGGTGAGCGAGCTGTTCCCGCTGCTGGCCACTCGTGCCGGCCAGCGGGCCGGCCTGCTGTCCGGCGGCGAGCGGCAGATGGTGGCGATGGGGCGGGCGCTCATGATGGACCCGGCGGTGCTGCTCCTCGACGAGCCGTCGGCCGGCCTGTCCCCGGCGCTGCAGGACGAGGTCTTCGAGCGGTGCACGATGATCAACGACGCCGGCATCTCCATCGTCATGGTGGAGCAGAACGCCCATCGGTGCCTGCAGATCTGCCACCGGGGCTACGTGCTCGACCAGGGCGCCAACGCCTACACGGGCCAGGGCGACGCCCTGCTGGCCGACCCGAAGGTCATCGAGCTGTACCTCGGCACGCTGGCCAAGGCCGTGTAGCCCCGGTCCCGGGACGCGCCCGGGACCGGTTGATCAGCTGCGGCTACTTGCCGGCGTCGAAGTTCTCGCCGAGGGTGTTGCCCATGTTGCCGTCGACGCCGTAGACCTTCTTGGCCTTCGGGCCGATGCCCTTCTCCACCATGGAGGCCAGGATGCGGCTGGACTCGTCGAAGCCGATGACAACGATGCCGGCCGGGTTCTTGGCCTTGATCCGGTCGATCTCGGTGTCGAAGGTCTGGGCCTTCGGGTCGTACACGATCTTCTCGACGATCTTGCCCCCCGAGGCGCTGAACGCCTTCTCGAGGTCCTCAGCCAAGCCGGTGCCGTAGGCGTCGTTCAGCACCAGCAGCCCGAGCGTGGTGATGTTGTCGTCGGCGACGACCTCGGCCAGCACCTGCCCCTGGAGGATGTCGGAGGGCGCGTCACGGAAGTACAGGCCCTTGTCGGCGTAGGTCGACAGCTTCTTCGAGGTGTTGGCCGGCGAGAACATCGCCACGCCTGCGCCCACCACCTTGTCGATGACGTTCAGCGTGACCGACGAGGAGGCCGCGCCGATGATGGCGTCGACGTTCTCGCTGAGCAGGCGGTCGACGGTCTGGGTGGCCACGGTCGGGTTCTGGGCGTCGCTCGAGTCGCCCTCGGAGATCTCGGCGGGCTTGCCGAGCACCCCTCCGGCGGCGTTGATCTCCTTGACCGCCAGCTTCACGCCGGCGATCTCGGGCGGACCCAGGAACGCCAGGCTGCCGGTGACGGGCAGCAGGGTCCCGATCTTCAGCGTGCCGTTCCCGGCCCGGGTCCCTTCGACGTTGACCTGGGGAACGTCCGCCTCCTTGGGGGCGGTCGCCTTCTTGAAGGTGGTCTTCGCGTCGTCGATGCGGTTCGTGGCCTCGAACTTCTGGACGCCGTAGCTGGCCACGGTCGGCTCACCGTTGCCGGAGAACTCGAGCGGCCCCGACGCCCCGTCGTAGTCGATGTCCTTGGTGCCGGCCTTGATGAGGTCGGCGCACTCCTTGAAGGCCTTGCACTTGGTGCCGCCTCGAGTCACCGCATTGATCTGCTTGGCCATGTCGATGCCGTCGGTGCCGGCCGAAGCGGCGGCGAGGGCGATGACGATGGCGGCGTCGTAGGACTCGGCACCGTAGTTGTAGGTCTTCTTCAGGTCGAGGCCCTGTCCGTCGAGCTTGGCCTTGAAGTCCGCGCCGAGGTCGATCAGCGGCGTCGTCCCCTTCATGCCCTCCATGGCCCCGGCCTTGACAGCGGGGCCGGCCGGCGCGGTCGAGCTGGCTGCTTGCGCCGGATTGGCAGTGGTCGTGGTCGTGGCCACGTCATCACCGCCGCACCCTGCGGCGAACAGACCAGCTGCCGCCAGCAACGCGAAACCGGACCCCACCCTGCGCCTCTTTGCGCCCATCAGTCCTCCATTCACGGAAGCCTCCACCTTGGGGTTCCGTCTAGGCGAAGACTACGCCAAGGGTCCTGCCGCGGGGGCGGTAGGTTGGCCGCCGGTGATCGAGCGCCCCGAGGCCATGCATCACCTCCGCTCCGTGCTCACCGACCTCGGCCCCGTGGTGGTGGCGTTCTCGGGAGGCGCCGACAGCGCGTTCCTGGCCTGGGTGGCCGCCGACGTCCTGGGCGCCGAGCGGGCGCCGTGCACCACGGCGGTGTCGCCGTCGCTTGATGCCGACGAGCTGGAGGCGTGCCGCGTGCTGGCCGGAGCGTGGGGGCTGGCGTGGTCGACGGTGCACACCGACGAGCTGGACCGGGTGGCGTATGTGGCCAACGGCCCCGACCGCTGCGCCCACTGCAAGGCGTCGCTCATGGACGCCCTCGCTCCCCAGGCGGGCGCGCTGGGCGCCACGGTCGTGCTGGGCGTGAACGTCGACGACCTGGGCGACCACCGGCCCGGCCAGGCGGCGGCCGCCGCCGCCGGTGCCCGCTTCCCGTTGGTCGAGGCCGGGTTCACCAAGGCGATGGTGCGCCAGGCCAGCCGGGCCCTCGGCCTGTCGACGTGGGACAAGCCGGCGGCCGCCTGCCTGGCCAGCCGGATCCCGTACGGTGTGGCGGTGACCGTCGGCGCGCTCGGTTCGGTGCAGCGAGCCGAAGCCGCGCTGCGGGGCCTGGGGCTCGGTCAGCTGCGGGTCCGCCACCACGGCGACGTCGCCCGGGTCGAGGTGGACCCGGCCGAGCTCGAGCTGGCCTTCGGCCGGCGCTCCGAGGTGATCGCCGCAGTGCGCGCTGCCGGCTACGCGTACGTCGCCCTTGACCTCGATGGCTTCCGCAGCGGAAGCATGAACGAGGTCCTCTCGTGAGGGTGAAGCTGTTCTTCCCCGAGCCGCTGATCCGGGAGCGGATCGTCGCCCGCCTCGTCCGGATCCACGACATCACGCCGAACATCCGGCGGGCCAGCATCGAAGACTGATGCGCTTCCTGAAGCTCCAGGTGCTGCTGCTGCTCCTGGCCGTCGTGGTCGTGGGTGCCCTGGCCGCCGACGTCGTGCTCAAGAACCGGGCCGAGACCGAGCTGGCGGCCGAGGTGACGCGGCGGGTGCCCGGCACGACCGGGGTGCGGGCCAAGATCTCGTCGTTCCCCTTCGTCGGCCGGCTGCTGCTCTCGGGGAAGGTGCCCACGGTGGTGCTCACCGCCCAGCACGCCGGCGCGGGCGACGTGCTGGCGCTGTCCGACATCCGGGTCCAAGTCGACGATGTGGAGATGGACAGCGCCGCGGCCAAGGACGGAAGGGCCGTGGTGAAGTCGATCGACCGGGGGTCGGTGCGGGCCGACCTGCGGGTGAACGAGCTGAACTCGCGGCTGCCTCGCGGGTACCAGGTGCAGCTCCAGGACGGGAAGGCCGTGGTGAGCGGGCCCCTCGCGGCGCAGGCCCAGCTGGTGGCCACGCCCGAGGGCCGGATCCAGCTGAAGGTGGCCGGCCGGGCCCTGTTCGACCTGGCCCTCCCGAAGACCGACCTGCTCCCGTGCAGCCCGAACGTGACCTTCGTCAGCGGCGCCGTCCGGCTGGCCTGCAGCTTCGACGAGATCCCGCCGCTGCTCCTCGACCTGGCCCGGCGCTGAGACACGGCTGCCAGCGGGCCGCTACCAGCCCCACGACCCCGGGATCCCCTTGAACGGTCCGACGACCCTGTCGGTGACCCAGCCTCCGTAGAAGCCACCGGGCTGGGGCGAGGCCTCGGCCCCCCCGACGGTGCAGCGGTCGGTCCTGGCGCAGTAGACGGCCACGTGGTCCCGCAGGAGGGAGAAGGCCGGCGTGGGGTCCGGGTAGCTCCAGGCGGCAGCCTCCTCCCGACGAGCACCCCCGACCACGGTCCAGTACGCAGCCCGGCCCTTCCACTCGCAGAAGCTGCTGCCGGCCGCCGGTTCGAGGGCGCCGGGCGCCCAGTCCCCGGGGGGGAGGTAGTAGGTGGGCGGGTGGCTCGTCTCCAGGACCCGGTACGCCCCGGTGGTGTCGGCCACGACCACGCCGCCGACCACGACGACGATGCGCTCCGGCACCGCCTCGAGGCGCGGAGGTCGCGGGTAGTCCCACACCGACTCCTGGCCGGGACCGGGCGGTTCACGAGAGAGGCGCACGTGGTGCAGGATCGCGCTGTCATGTCGCCTCTGCCGCCAACCCGCAGTCCCGAAGCCGTCCTGTCCGAACAGGGCGCCCGCCTGGCCGACGCCGTCGGCGCCACCCTCCCGGGGTGGGTGGGCCGCACCCTCAGGGCCCGGGCCCCCAACGTGGGCGAGGACGTGGTGGCGGTGGTCACCGCCGAGGTGGAGGCCGAGGTCCTGGGCGACCTGCGCGCCCTCCTGGCCAGCGACGTCGACGACCAGCGGCAGTCGCCTTTGGCCGTGGTGCGCCGGGCGGCCGCCACGGTCGGGGGCGCCCTCGACGGCCTGGGCGTGCCACGACCCACGCGGGACGAGCAGCAGCGGGCGCTGTTCCCCGACGACCTCCACGACGTGGTGCCCGCGTCGTTCGCCGACCTCTCCGAGGAGGCGGGACAGGCCGGCATCACCTGGGGGGCGGCCAAGGCCTTCGTGCACCGGCAGCGCCACCGTGGCTGAGGGCACCGCCGGGTACGTCCCCGACCTCATGGACCGCTCGAAGCTGCGCGGCGTGCGCTTCGTCCGGCGGCCCGAGGACCTGGTGGAGGCCGACGAGGACCTGCTGGTCGTCGACCTGTCCCGCCCCGGCGTGCTCGAGGTGATCCCCCGGCTGGCGGGCCGGAGGGTGGTGGGCTTCGGAAGCCATGTGGACCGGGCCACACTCGACGCGGCCCGCGCCGCCGGCTGCCAGGCCTTCGCCCGCAGCGAGCTCTTCCGCAAGTGGCCCGACCTGCCGCCGCCGGCCGAGCCCTGAACGAGCGGGTCGAAAACCACGAGCGCCGGCCGGGGCTGTTGCGGCACGCTGTCGGAATGGCGGTGATGCAGGTGGTGGAGTGTGATGTCCACGGCCCCGACGCCGGCCTGCTGCCGGCGATGGCGGTCGTCAGCCGGGCGGTGGCCGAGCAGCAGGGGGGCCTGCCGCCCCGGAGCCCGGCGCGAGAGCTGGCCTGCCGCCGCGTGGCCGATCCGGGGATGGCCACCAGCCTGCTCCTGGCCGGCGACCGAGCCGATCCCGTCGGCGTCTGCGAGCTGGCCGTCGAGCTCGGGGTCAACGCCCACGTCGCCCACATCGACGTCTGGGTGCCTGAGGACCGGCGCCGCCGCGGGACAGGCTCAGCGCTCGTCGCTGCCGCCGAGGGGCGGGCCCGAGCCGTAGGTGCACCACCGGCATGGCCGAGGTCGAGAGCCCCGCCCCCTCGGGACGGTCCTTCTTCGAGGCCCTCGGCTACGAAGCGGCCTACGTCGCCGCCTGCAACCGGCTGCGCCTCGACGAGGTCGACCGCTCCCTCCTGGCCGCCTGGACGGGCACGGTGGACCCGGCCTACGAGCTGGTGCTCGTCGATGGACGCTGCCCTGACCACCTGGTGACCCCGATGCTCGAGGCCGTGGCCGGGCTCGACGACGCCCCGATCGAGGATCTCGACTTCGAGGAGGAGGCCCTGTCGGCCGAGCGTGTCCGGGCGTCCGAGGCGATGGTCGAGGCGTCGGGCCAGCGGCGCGTGACGATGCTCGCCGTGCACTCGGCCACCGGGGCGGGGGCCGGGTTCACGACCGTCCGCTGGGATCCCGAGG
>JBKJUI010000146.1:0-10227 GCA_046590775.1 Acidimicrobiales bacterium | reverse complement strand
CCGCGCCGGCCGTCGTCGAGAAGCGCACGATCACCGTCCTGGCCGCCTGGCCGTACCCCAAGCGCCAGCTCGTGGCGCTCACCGAGGTCGTGCACGACCGGCTCAACGTCGAGGTGTTCCGAGGCTGCACCCGCGGCTGCCGGTTCTGCCAGGCCGGGATGATCACCCGCCCTGTGCGGGAGCGGCCGGCGGCCCAGGTCACGACGATGGTGACCGAGGGGCTGGCCCGCACCGGCCACGACGAGGTCACGCTCACCAGCCTGTCCACCGCCGACTACTCCGGGATCGAGGACGTCGTGGGCGCCATCACCTGCAACGACGTTGCCGTGTCCCTGCCCAGCCTGCGGGTCGACGCCTTCACGGTTGGGCTGGCCGCCAAGGTGGCTGGGGCTCGGCGGACCGGCTTGACCTTCGCTCCCGAGGGCGGCACCTGGCGCATGCGCAAGGTGATCAACAAGCTCATACGGGAGGAGGACCTCTACACGGCGGTCGACGCCGCCTTCTCCCAGGGCTGGCGACGCCTGAAGCTCTACTTCCTCATCGGCCTGCCCACCGAGCGCGACGAGGACGTCCTGGCCATCGTCGAGCTGGGCCGGCGGTGCGCCGAGGTGGGCCGCCGCCACCACAAGGGCGCAAGTGTGACGGTGAGCGTGGGCGGGTTCGTCCCCAAGCCCCAGACCCCGTTCCAGTGGTTCGGCCAGGACACGGGCGCCGAGCTGCAGCGGAAGGTCAACCTCCTGCGGACCGCCGCCCGCACGGCCAAGGGCGTCCAGCTCAAGTGGCACGACCCGGCCGCCACCACCATCGAAGGCCTCATGTCGCGGGGCGACCGCACCGTCGGCCCCGTGCTCGAGGCCGTCTGGCGGGCCGGCGGCACGTTCCAGGAGTGGTCGGAGCGATTCGACCAGCAGCGGTGGCTCGACGCCTGCGAGGCCTGCGGGGTCGACCTCGACGCCATGGTCCACCGCGACCGGCCACGGGACCAGGCGCTGCCCTGGGCCCACCTGTCGGCTGGCCTCCACGAGGACTTCCTCTGGCAGGACTGGGAGGACGCCATCGCCGAGGCGACGGTCGAGGACTGCCGGTGGACGCCGTGCTACGACTGCGGGGCATGCACCGGCTACGGCGTGGAGCACGTGGTCGCCTCGTCCGTGCCTCCCGCCGGCGGAAGCCAAGGGACGGGACAGGACCTTGCCACCGGCGGCACGGTGCCGGTGATCCTCGGCCCGACCCGCTCCGCCCCGGTCGGAGCTCCCTCGTGAGCGGGCCGAGGATCCGGCTCCGCTACACCAAGCTCGGCAGGGTCCGCTTCCTCGGCCACCGCGACCTGGCTCGGGGCCTGGAGCGGGCGCTGCGCCGCGCCGAGGTCCCGGTGGCCCGGTCCGGCGGGTTCACCCCCCGGGCCAAGGTCGCGTTCGGCCTGGCCCTCCCCACCGGCGCCGAGTCTACCGCCGAGCTCCTCGACCTGGAGCTCGTCGAGGAGGCCGAGGTCGACGTGGCCGGCCTCCCCGACATCCTCTCGGCCGTCCTGCCCCCCGGCGTCGACGTGGTCGCTGCCGCGCCCGTCTCTCCCGGGGACGGCTCCCTGCAGCAGGCCGTCACCTCCTCCGAGTGGGAGGTGGCCGTCCAGGCCGACCCGCTCTACCTAGCCTCCGGAGCCGGCAGGCTCGTCATCGCCGAAGGGGTCGATCGGGCCCTGGCCGCCAGCTCGCTGCCCTTCACCTATGAACGCAAGGGGGTGCAGGCCGAGGCTGACCTGCGCCCCGCCCTCCTGTCGCTCGCCATCCTCCTGCCCGTTGTGATCGGCGACGCCGTCCGGCTCCACCTGGAGCTGGCCAGCGCCGCCGGCGCCGGCGGGAGGACCGTGCGACCCTCCGAGGTGGTCTCGGCCCTGTGGCCGCACCTCGGGGCCGGTCGCGTGCGCAGGACCGCCCAATGGATCGATCGCGACGGCGAGCGCCGGGAGCCGCTACCACTCCCGCCGACCGCCGCCGTCGCCCCGCACGCCCCCTGGCGTGCCCCTTTCTCGAGGAGTCCCCATGTCGGAGCCGAGCGCAGCATCGGAGCGTTCCGAGTTCATCCCCCCGGGCCCCGCAGCGCCGAACCCGCCGCTGCCGGCCCCTGACGCCGGAGGGCCGGCCACCACCAGCCCCCCATCCGCCCCGAGCGGGTCGACGGGGGAGCAGCACGACGGAGACGCCCGGAAGCGGCGCCGACGCGGCTCACGCGGCGGGCGGGGACGGCCGCGCCCTGATGGCACCTCCGACCCCGCCGCCGATGAGCAGGGCGGCCTACGTGTGCCCGAGACGCCGGGCGACGAGGACGCGCTCGCCCGGCAGGCACCCCGTCCCGACCGCACCCGCCGGCCCCCGGCGGCGACCGATGGCGTCACCGCCGGTCCGGCCGCAGCACACACCGAGACGCCGGCACGGCCCCGGGTGGGCGACACCCGACCGGTCCCCGCCACCGCGGGCTCCTCCGCCCCGCCGCCGCCCGCCCGGCCCCGCATCGGTGACACGCGCCCGGCGCCGGGCGGCGGTCGTGGAGCATCCGTTCCGGACAGCGACGACAGCCGGAGAAGGCCCGATCCGGACGCCACGCCCCGCAAGCGCCGCCGCAAGCGCAGCGGCAGCGGCGCTGGCTCCGGCAGCGGCGCTGGCTCCGGCAGCGGCGCTGGCGGCGGCGGCGGCGCGGCAAGGGGCGACGACGGCAGGGCGCGCCCCGGCGGCGCCTCGGCCGCCACCGTCGTCGTCGGTGGCCTCGGGGCCGACGAGGAGGCGGTGGAGGCCAGCAGCGAGGCCATGGAGCGGCGCCGTGGGCGTGAGCGCAAGGGCCGGCCGCTGGGCCGCTACCTGATGGTGGTCCACACCCAGGCCCAGGCCACCCAGATCGCCGTGCTCGAGGGACGCACCCTCATCCGGCACGTCGTCAGCCGCCCCCACAACGACACGACCGAGATCGACGGGAACATCTACCTGGCCCGGGTGCAGAACGTGCTGCCCGGCATGGAGGCCGCCTTCGTGGACATCGGGACCCCGAAGAACGCCGTGCTCTACCGAGGCGACCTGCGCTTCGACGCCGAGGACGTCGAGGCCAGCAAGGGCGGCAAGGGCGGCAAGGGCAGCAAGGACGACCTGCGCATCGAGCAGGTGCTGAAGGCCGGCCAGGTCACGCTCTGCCAGGTCACGAAGAACCCGATCGCCCACAAGGGCGCCCGGCTCACCCAGGACGTGTCGCTGCCCGGCCGCTTCGTGGTGCTCGTGCCCAACTCCGACACCTACGGGATCTCCAAGCGCCTCCCCGACGACGAGCGCAAGCGCCTGCGGCGCATCCTCGACGGCATCCGGCCACCGGGCCACGGCATCATCGTTCGCACGGCGGCCGAAGGGTGCGCCGACGACGAGCTGCGCCGGGATGTGGCTCGCCTGGTGGCCCAGTGGGACCAGATCGACGCCCTGGCCAAGCGCTCCAAGGCGCCGAGCCTGCTCTACCGGGAGCCCGACATCGCCGTCCGCTTCATCCGGGAGGAGCTGAACAAGGACTTCCGCAGCGTCATCTTCGACGACCCGACGCTGCACGCCGAGGTCCTGTCCTACGTGTCGTCGATCAACCCCGAGCTGGCCGACCGAATCGAGCTGCACGACCCGACCGCCGACCCCCTGCCGCTGTTCGAGCGCCACCACGTCCACGAGCAGCTGCACAAGGCGGTCGACCGGAAGGTGTGGCTGCCCTCGGGCGGCTCGATCATCATCGAGCGGACCGAGGCGCTGACGGTGATCGACGTCAACACCGGCAAGAACGTCGGCCGGACCAACCTCGAAGAGACGGTCTTCCGCAACAACCTCGAGGCGGCCGACGAGATCGCCCGCCAGCTCCGGCTGCGGGACATCGGCGGGATCATCGTCATCGACTTCATCGACATGGAGGTGAAGGCGAACCGGGACGAGGTGTCCAAGCGCTTCCGCCAGGCGCTGGCCCGGGACAAGACCCGGGTCCAGGTCTTCGACATCTCCGAGCTGGGCCTGATCGAGATGACCCGCAAGCGGGTCAGCGAGGGCCTGGTCGAGAGCCTGTCGGAAACCTGTCCCGTGTGCGCCGGCCGGGGCTTCACCCTCACCAGCGAGCTGATGGAGTAGCGGTACCCGACAGGTTCGCCGGGTCGGCTAGCATCGCCTCTTCGTGTACGCAGTCATCTCCACCGGGGGCAAGCAGCACCGGGTCAACCAGGGCGCCCGTCTCGCCGTCGAGAAGCTGACCGGTGCCGAGGGCGACGACGTCACCTTCGCCCCGGTGCTCCTCGTCGACGGAGACACGCTCCTGGCGACACCGGCCGAGCTCGACGGCGCCTCCGTCGGGGCCCGCATCGTGGGGGCCGAGCGGGGTCCCAAGATCCGCGGCCTCACCTACACGGCCAAGGCGCGCACCCGCCGGCGGTGGGGGCACCGCCAGCACTACACGACGATCGAGATCACCTCGATCGCTGTTCCTGGCGCCAGCAACCAGGCGAAGGCTCCCGAGCCCGCCGCCGCAGAGGAGTAGGCAGATGTCCAAGACCAAGGGTGCTGGCAGCACCAAGAACGGGCGCGACTCCAACGCCCAGCGCCTCGGCGTCAAGCTGTTCGACGGACAGGTGGCCAAGGGCGGCGCCATCATCGTGCGCCAGCGGGGCACTCACTTCCACCCCGGCGAGAACGTCGGCCGGGCCGGCGACGACAGCCTGTTCGCCCTCGCCACCGGCAAGGTGAAGTTCGGGGCCCGCAAGGGCCGCAAGGTCGTCGACGTCCTCGTCGACGCCGCCCCGCCACCCGAGTAGGCATCGGCCGTGGCGCAGCCATCCGGCTTCGTCGACCGCGCCCAGCTGCACGTGAAGGCCGGGAACGGCGGCGCCGGCGCCGTCTCGTATCGGCGTGAGGCCCACGTACCCCAGGGTGGACCCGACGGAGGCAACGGCGGCAAGGGCGGTGACGTGTGGCTGGTGGCCGACCACAACCTGTCCAGCCTCCTCCAGTTCCGCGACCATCCGCACCAGCGGGCCACCGACGGCAACCACGGCTCGGGCAAGGCCAAGCACGGCGCCAACGGCGGCGATGTCACCGTGTCGGTGCCCGTCGGCACGGTCGTGTCCTCCCTCGACGGCGAGGTGGTGGCCGACCTCGCCGCCCACGGCCACCGCTACCTCGCCGCCGAGGGCGGACGCGGCGGGCGGGGCAACGCCTCCTTCGCCTCGGCCCGGCGCAAGGCGCCGTCGTTCGCCGAGCAGGGCGAGGTGGGGGAGGAGCACTGGCACGACCTCGAGCTGAAGCTCATGGCCGACGTGGCGCTGGTCGGCTTCCCCAACGCTGGGAAGAGCACGCTGATCAGCCGCATCTCCTCGGCGAGGCCGAAGATCGCCGACTACCCGTTCACCACGCTCGAGCCCCACCTTGGCGTGGTCCGGCTGGGGGAGCGCGAGATCACCGTCGCCGACATCCCGGGGCTCATCGAGGGGGCCAGCGAGGGTCGTGGCCTGGGTCACCAGTTCCTGCGCCACATCGAGCGGGCCCGGGCCCTGGTGGTGCTGGTCGACCTGGCGGCCGAGGACGCCGGCGGCCACCCCCCGGCCGAGCAGGAGCGCATCCTGCTCCAGGAGCTGGAGGCCCACCGGCCGGAGCTGGTCCAGCGGCCCCGCCTCGTCGTCGGGTCCAAGGTCGATGACCCGAGAGCCGACCCGATGTGGGAGGGCGACATGATCTCGGCCATCACCGGCGAGGGGTTGCGCCCGCTGGTCGGCCGGATGGCCGACCTGGTGGACCAGGCCAGGGCCGAGGAGGCCAGGACCGAGGCCGAGGGCACCTTCACCGTGCACCGCCTCGTGCCCTCGGGCATCCTCGTCACCCGGGAGGACGACGGCACGTTCGTGGTCCACGGTCGCGAGGCGGAGCGGGCCGTCGCCCTCAACGACCTCACCAACCCCGAGGCCCTGCTCTACGCCCAGGCCGCGCTCAAGCGCCTCGGTGTCGACAAGGAGCTGGCCCGGGCCGGCGCCCACCCCGGTGACGCCGTTCGCATCGGCCGGCTCGAGCTCGAGTACGACGACACCTGAGCGGCGGGGGCCCGGGGTCGGCGGGCGATCAGACCAGCGCAGTAGCCGGGCGCAAGTCAATCGTTGCGCCGACCGACATGGCCTGCGGGTTCGGCAGCTCGGCCACGACCACCTCCGGCAAGACGGGGTCCCCACACTGGCGCTCGGTGCAGAGGATGTCCCGCCAGTGTCGGACGTGGACGAGGTTGGGAATGTTCGAGAAGTTCCGCAGCAGGGCCTCGGTGATGCTCGGGCCCCCCGACGCCGGGTCGTTCAGCGCGCTCCGCATGCCCGCAACGAACGAGTCGTTGTGGAGGCCGGGCACCTGCGTCCGGGAGGATCGGAGAGCCAGCTGCTCGGCGGGGAGGAACATCGTCTCGAGGTCGGTGGCGGTCCTGACCCCCAGCCGCCGCAAGGTGTTGCGGTCGGTGCGGGGGCGGCTGCTGGCGTCGCCGTCCTCCGGCGGGTCGAGGAGGAGCTGGAGGCCGGCCTGGTCGATCCAGTCCACCAGGCGCCCGACCGGGACCCTCGTGTGCAGGATGATGTCCACCAGGTTGCCGGTGACCAGGTTCTGGAGGTCCTCGATCCCCTCCTCGAGGAGCCGGGCCTCGTACCAGATGTTCAGCCCGTCGAGGTCGCTCAGCGGGTAGGGCGTCTTCAGCGTGTGGACCCAGTGGCGGAACGAGGCACTCACCGCCTTCTGCAGGATCTGCATTCCCAGCAGCGGGAAGAACCCGATGAGGAAGGCCGTCGCGACCTCCATCCCCGGCGGGGGCGAGGCACCCGCCCGGGCCGCGTGGTGGACGACCAGCACGATGACGAGCACGGTGGCCACGCGGGCCACGGCGCCGAAGTAGGCGCTGGGCTTGAGGTCGCTCTGGAAGAACCGACGGATCAGCATCTGGACGATGAAGACGTACGCCCCCATGAAGCCGAAGCGGAGGGAGTCGACCGGCAGCTCGAGCGGACCTGACAGGAGCGGATCCCGGGCCAGCACGGCACACCAGCCGGCGGCCAGGACCGCAGTGGCCAGGAGGACCGGTGGCAGCGTCCGCAGGGTGAGCGGACTGGTGTCGACATCGTCATGCCCCACGTCCTGGCCAACCTTCTGGCCGTAGTAGGCCTCGAACTTCTGCTGGTAGACGCTCGGCGTCGAGGCCAGGCATGCTCCGCCGCCCCGCGCCCAGAGGGCGTGGTACCCGGAGGCGGATGGGGGCCGCGGGAGGTTCTGGTGCTCGTCCATCCCGAGCCGGTGGAGGTTGAGGACGTACTCGGTCCACAGGGACCCGGCCCGGAAGATCGTGAAGCGGACGAACAGCCACCCGGGGAGTGAGGCCAGCACGACCACGACGAAGCCCTTGAGGGCCTCCTCACCGAACCCGGAACCGGCGGCCAGGAGGGCGAGCGCCGTGAGCCCGGTCATGCCCGACACGGCGAGGATCGTGCTCAGGCGGTCGAGAAGGAGGCGGCGCACCTGTCGCACCCCCTCGGGACGCCCTCCGCTGCCCTTCAGGATGTCCGGTCCTCTGCGCTGATCTCCCGCCATGCAGGAACAGAGCGCGATCCGGCCGCGGAGATACCGCAGACCTTGGTCTCTGCGTGCGAGGGCCGGGAGGTAGGCCCTGGTGGCGTGTACGGTGAGGTCGACACGCAAGAGCCCTCACGTGTCGGGCCAGCACGCTGGTCAGGGCGTGGTGCTCGAGGATCCTGGTAGCGCCAAGGCAACCGGTCGATCCCGACCCCAGCTCGAAAGAGGTTCTCCAACAGTGCTTCGCAACCGGGCGGACCGGACGTCCATGACCTGTGTCATCGCCAGCGTGGCGGGCCAGCTGGCGTGGCTCGCCACCGGCAAGCTCGTCTTCCTCCTGCCGATGATCGTGGCTCTGCGCTGGACGGCCCTCGTGCAGCACAACCACTCGCACCTGACCATGTTCCGGCGGCCGTGGGCCAACCGGGTCCTCGAGCTGTCGCTCGGCCCGGTAACGGGCATGCCGATGGAGCTGTACCGGGAGGCCCACACCCGAACCCACCACGCCTTTGTCGGCACCGCGCGCGACTGGACCCAGCCGACCGAGGTGGTCGACGGCAAGGCCGACCTGACCCGTCCGCTCTCGCGGGGGCGCAACGTGTGCGTGTTCGTCCCCCGGGCTGGCGTGCTGGGTTGGGCCGCCATTCGACGGGACCCCCGCCAGACCAGGCGCCTGGCGGCCGAGAGCGCGGCGATGGCGACGCTCGTGGCCCTCCCGCTCCTGATCGGGGCCCCGCTCAGGCTCGTCCCCGTCGCCCTGCTCTGGATCGTGGTGGCCGTCGTCTCGGCCGACGCCAACCGCAAGCACCACGACGGCTACCTCACGGCGGACGAGCCCACGGACTATGCGAACGACTCGTCCACCCCGCTCCACACGACCCTCGGCTTCAACATCGGCTACCACACGGCCCACCACCGCCGACCGAACGCCCACTGGTCCAAGCTGGCCGACCTCTCGGCCACGGCGGCGGCCGCCGCTCGTCAGGTCGCGCCCGAGGCCAGCGGAACCCGCGTGACACCCTTCTAACCTGGGCACATGCTCGTCGTGGCGAAGATCGGCACGTCGTCGCTCACGGACGAGGCCGGCCGCATCGAGGACGCCATGATCGCCAAGGTGGCGAGCGAGGTGGCGACGCTGCGCAGCGGAGGCCACCAGGTGGTCCTCGTCTCGAGCGGGGCCATCGCCGCCGGCCTGCCGCCGCTCGGGCTGCTCCGCCCGTCCGACCTCCCCACGCTGCAGGCCGCCGCCGCCGTGGGGCAGCACCGCCTGATGCACACCTGGGACGAGCACCTGGGGATCTCCGGCCTGGTGGCCGGCCAGGTGCTGCTCGCGCCCTACGACTTCGTCGAGCGCACGCAGTACCTCCACGCCCGCCAGACGCTGACGCGCCTGCTAGAGCTCGGGGTGATCCCCGTCGTCAACGAGAACGACGCCATCGCCGACGACGAGATCCGCTACGGCGACAACGACAACCTGGCCGCCCTGGTCGCCCACCTGGTCTATGCCGACCTCCTGGTCCTGCTCACCGACACCCCCGGCCTCCTCACCGCCGACCCCCGACTCGACGCCGCCGCCACCCTCATCGAGGAGATCGTGCAGGTCGACACGGCCCTCGAGGCCCTGGCCGGCGGGACCGGGTCGGTGCGGGGGAGCGGCGGCATGGCCTCGAAGCTGGCCGCGGCCAAGATCGCCGCCTGGTCTGGCGTGCGTGCGGTCATCGCCGCCGCCACCCGCCCCGACGTCCTGGTCGATGCCGTCGCCGGCCGGCCCGGCGTCGGGACGGTCGTGCTGCCCCGCGGCCGGCGACTCCCGGCCCGGAAGCTGTGGATCGCCTTCGCCCTCGGCGCCAGCGGGACGGTGATCGTCGACGAAGGAGCACGGCGGGCCCTGACCGAGCGGGCGGTGTCGCTGCTCCCAGCGGGCGTGATCGCAGTGAAGGGAACCTTCGCCGAGGGCGCCGCCGCCGAGCTGGCCGACCCGTCCGGCCAGGTCTTCGCCAAGGGCCTGGTGCGCCACAGCTCGGCCACCATCCAGGCCCTGGCCGGCCGTCGCACCGCCGATCTCCCCCCCGACGTCCCCTCCGCGGTCGTCCACCGCGACGACCTCGTCATCCTGCCGTGAGGAGGCGGCACTGAGCTGCGCGACCGGCACTGCCGGAACCTCCAGCGACAAGACCCAGACCCTCCCATCTTGCGGGGCGGCCCCGTGCGACGCACTCCTGAACTGCCTGGCAGGACACTCGCAACGGCGACGCCGTGAACCAGTCAGAGGACGTCTACATGGCGTCCGTCGGGCTGCGGGGCCGCCCCCTCGACCTGGCCAAGTCGCCCACGAAAGCGATCCCACGCGAGGTCTTCTTCCTAGCCGGCACCCCTTTGGGCATGGGCATCGCCATGGCCGTCGCATCGTTCCTCGGACGCGCCGTACAGCCTGACCCACCAGATCGATGCTGAGCTGGCATCGGACTCCCCGCCCGGAGGGGGGAGCTTCGGCTCCCTCCTCTGGAGGCTCTCACTCTCCGTCAACCGGGAGGGCCTATTCCCAGTCATCAAGACCAACCTGCAACGTTGGCGCCCAGGTCGTGCTCGCTGTCGGCGCCCTCGGCTTGGCGGCACCTGAATCCAACGGAAGCGCATT
>JBKJUI010000457.1:0-2587 GCA_046590775.1 Acidimicrobiales bacterium | reverse complement strand
CGGACGGCTCGCTGTTCGCCGTCGAGCGACCGCCAGACGAGGGGGACGGCGGCGGTGTTCTCGTCCTCACCGTGCACGGGACCATGGACCGGCACACCGCCTTTGCCCGGATTCGGCGGGGGCTGGCCGACCAGCGCACCGTGCTCTACGACCGGCGGGGCTACGGGCGCAGCCGGGCGCTTCCCCCAGCCCCCGACCTCGACGCGAGCGTCGATGACCTCCTCTCCCTCTGCGACGGCCGCCTGGCGGTGGTCGTCGGCCACAGCTACGGCGGCTGCATCGCCCTGCGGGCGGCCGAGCGGGCGCCGCAGCTGGCTGCGGCCGTCGTGGTGTACGAGCCTCCGCTGCCCTGGGTGGTCGGATGGCCCGCCGACACGGGCAGCGGCCGGGCCCTCGACGCGCCGGATCCGGCCGCTGCCGCCGAGGCCTACCTGCGGCGGGTGATCGGCAACCGCCGCTTCGAGGCGCTCCCCGAGCGGACCAGGGCGGACCGGCGGTCCGAGGGCCCCGCCCTCCTGGCCGACCTGCGCTCGGTCCGCCCCGGACCCGGCCAGCCGCCGCCCCTCGACCTGCAGGCGGTGCGGGTCCCGGTGATGGTGGGTCGCGGCACCATCTCGCCCGACCACCTCCTGGCCGGCGCCGACCGACTGGTCCACCTGCTGCCCGACGCCGAGCTCACGGTGGTGGAGGGCGCCGGGCACGACGGCCACGTCAGCCACCCCGAGGCGCTGGCGGCGATGGTGCGCCGAGCCCTGGCGCGCCTGCCGGGGCCTTGATCCTCCGAGTCTTCGGAACTGCGCGATCCTGTCCGGGTCATGCCCGGGTTGGGCGAGCGCTTGAAGGCCGCCGATCGCTTGCGGGACCCCCGGGTCACGGCGCTGGTACTGGGCGGCGCGCTCGGGCTCGTGATCCTGCTCTCAGGGGTGGCCTTTGCCGCCGATCAGGCGAGGACCAGCGGCAAGGTGTCCCGCAACGTCAGTGTCGGGGGGCGGAACGTCTCCGGTGCGTCAAAGGACCGGCTGGCCGAGGTCCTGGCCGAGGTCGACCGGCGCTACGCCACCACCGAGGTGCTGGTGACCGATGGCGACGCCGACGGGTTCACCACCGACGCCGGCACGATCGGACTGCGGGTCGACCCGATGGCCACGGCCGACCGGGTGCTGGCCGTGGGCCGGAAGGGGGCCTTCCCGAAGCGGGTGTGGTCCTGGCTCGGCTCGTTCGTGGGCGACCAGCGGAGCGAGCTGGCGCTGTCGGTGGACCGAGGAGCGGTGGAGGCGGTGGTGGCGGACAAGGGCACGCAGGGCGAAGACCCACCCACCGAGGCGTCGATCCGGATCGACCGGCAGGGCAAGTTCGCCGGCATCGCCGGCAAGGCCGGTGAGGGCATCGACCCCGGCGAGCTCTCCGACGACCTCCTGAAGGCGGCCAAGCGGGGGACCCCGATCAAGGTCAAGGCCAAACGAGGCGGGCTGTCCCCCCGGTTCAGCAAGGGCGATGCCGACGCCCTGGCCAAGCGGGCGGAGGAGCTGGTGGCCAAGCCGCTGCCGCTCGCCGCCGAGGCCACCACGGCCAACCTGACGACCGGCACCCTGCGCAGCCTGCTCTCGTCGGCCCCGGGCGCCACCGAGCTCGAGCTGCGCGTCGATGAGAAGGCGGCGGCGACAGCGGCGGAGAAGGCACTCAGCAAGGCTGGGAACCCGGCGGTGGAGCCCACCTTCACCGTCGGGGGCGACAACGCCATCACGCTCGTCCCGGGCGCGCCCGGCCGGGGCTGCTGCGGTCCCGACACGGGAAGGCTGGTCAGCGCGGCCATCCTCGAGCGCCCGGACGGCCCGGTGGCGCTGACCCTGGTCGAGAGGAGCCCCAAGCTCACCAACGAGCAGGCGGCGGGCCTCGGCGTGAAGGAGCAGGTGTCCACCTATTCCACCAAGCACGTGTGCTGCCAGCCCCGGGTGACCAACATCCACCGGATCGCCGACATCGTGAAGGGCCAGGTGATCCCGCCCGGCCAGTCGTTCTCCATCAACGACTTCGTCGGGCCCCGGACCACCGAGAAGGGCTTCGTGGTCGACAAGGTCATCGAGGAGGGCCGGTTCGAGGAGGACGTGGGCGGAGGCGTCAGCCAGTTCGCCACCACCCTGTTCAACGCCGCCTGGTTCGCAGGGCTCGAGTTCGGCGAGTACCAGAGCCACAGCCTCTACATCAGCCGCTACCCGAAGGGCCGCGAGGCGACGCTCGGCTTCCCCCACCCCGACCTCGTCATCAAGAACCCGTCCCCGCACGGCGTGCTGATCTGGGCCACGTTCACGAACAACGAGATCCGGGTCTCGCTCTACTCCACCAAGTGGGTGGCGGAGGTGAAGCCCACCGGGCAGGACACCCTGCCGAACGGGTCGTGCACCGTGTACATCACCAGGCGCCAGCGCACCTTCGTCGACGGACGCGTCGACAACGACTTCACCAAGGCCCAGTACCGGGCGGGCGAGGGCCAGAACTGCGGCGACGACCAGGCGCCCCCGGACCCGACCACCACCAAGCCGGCGACGGCCCCCACCGCCGCCACCCCCGCCACCCCCGCCACCACGGC
>JBKJUI010000395.1:0-12294 GCA_046590775.1 Acidimicrobiales bacterium | reverse complement strand
CGGCGACCGCCGGGGAGACCAGGTGGGTGCGGCCACCCCGGCCCTGGCGGCCCTCGAAGTTGCGGTTGCTGGTGGAGGCGGCCCGCTCGCCGGGCTTCAGCTTGTCCGGGTTCATGGCCAGGCACATCGAGCAGCCGGGCTCGCGCCACTCCGCACCGGCAGCCACGAAGACCTGGTCGAGGCCCTCGGCCACGGCCTGCTCCTTCACCAGGCCGGACCCCGGCACGACCAGCACCCGCATCCCGTCTTTCACGTGCCGGCCATCGAGGACGGCGGCGGCGGCCCGCAGGTCCTCGATGCGGCTGTTCGTGCAGCTGCCGATGAAGACGGTGTCCACCGGGATGTCCCGCATCGAGGTGCCGGCGCTGAGGCCCATGTAGGCCAGCGCCCGGGCCACCGTGTCCCGCTCGGTCGGGTCGAGGTGGTCGTCGGGGGAGGGGACGGTGCCGTCCAGGCGCACCACCTGGCCGGGGTTGGTGCCCCAGGTCACGTGCGGCGCCAGGCCGGCGGCGTCGAGGTGGACCTCCTCGTCGAAGGCGGCGCCGTCGTCGGTGCGCAGGGAGCGCCAGTCGTCCAGGGCGCGCTCCCAGGCGACTCCACGGGGTGCGTGGGGGCGGCCCTCGAGGTAGGCGAAGGTCGTGTCGTCCGGGGCCACCATGCCGGCGCGGGCCCCGGCCTCGATGCTCATGTTGCAGACGGTCATCCGGCCCTCCATCGACATGGCCTCGAACACCGAGCCGCGGTACTCGATCACCGAGCCGATGCCGCCCCCGGTGCCCAGCCGGCCCACGACGGCGAGGATGACGTCCTTCGGCGTGACCCCGGCGGGGAGGTCGCCCTCGACGGTGACGGCCAGCGTCCCGGGCCGCTGCTGTGCGAGGGTCTGGGTGGCGAGGACGTGCTCGACCTCGCTGGTGCCGATGCCGAAGGCCAGCGCCCCGAAGGCGCCGTGGGTGGCGGTGTGGCTGTCGCCGCACACGATCGTCATGCCGGGCTGGGTGAGCCCGAGCTCGGGACCGATGACGTGGACGATGCCCTGGTTGCGGTGGCCCATCGGGAACAGGCGGATCCCGAACTCCTTGGCGTTGCGCCGCAGGGTCTCGATCTGCTGGCGGCTCACCGGGTCGGCGATGGGCTGGTCGATGTTCAGCGTCGGGACGTTGTGGTCCTCGGTGGCCACGGTCAGGTCGGGGCGGCGCACCGGCCGGCCGGCCAGGCGCAGTCCGTCGAAGGCCTGGGGGCTGGTCACCTCGTGCACCAGGTGGAGGTCGATGTAGAGCAGGTCGGGCTCGCCCTCGGTCCGGTGCACGACGTGGCGCTCCCACACCTTGTCGCTCAATGTCTGGCTGCTCGACGTCTCGGCCATCGTGCCCTCCCGTCATCCCAACAAGTGGGATATGCTTCTCGTCTAGTGGAACGAAGGGTAAGCGGTGTGGCCGTCCTCGACAAGTCGGTTCGCATCCTCGAGGTGCTGGCCGACGGCCGTCGGCGCAGCCTGGGCGAGCTGGTGGCCGACACGGGGCAGCCCCGCGCCACCTGCCATCGGCTGGCCCACGCCCTGCAGGTCCACGGCCTCACCCACCTCGGACCCGACGAGCGGTGGGAGCTGGGCCCCCGGCTCGGCGAGCTGGCCGGCACCGGCGGGCCGGGCCCGGGCCTGGCGGCGGCGGCCGGCCAGGCGCTGCACCGGCTGGTCGAGCAGACCGGGGAGAGCGCCCAGCTCTACGTGGCCCGAGCCGGCCAGCGGGTCTGCGTGGCCGCCGTGGAGTCGCCGCAGAGCCTGCGCACGATCGTGCCCGTCGGGGCCACGCTTCCGCTCGACCGGGGCTCGGCCGGGCAGGTGCTGTCGCTCGAGCCTGCGGTCGTGCGGCGGGGATGGGCCGAGAGCGTGGAGGAGCGGGAGCGGGGCGTGACGTCGGTCAGCGCCCCGGTGCGCCGCGACGGGGTGGTGGTCGCGGCCGTGTCGGTCTCCGGTCCGGTGGAGCGCACGTCGCGCCAGCCGGGACGGCGGTTCGCCGCTGCCGTGACCGCGGCGGCCCGGGCCGTCGAGGCGGCGCTGGGCCAGCCATGAACCAGCTCGACCGGCGGATCGTGGGGCTGGCCCTGCCTGCGCTCGGGGCACTGGCGGTCGAGCCCGTCTACGGGTTGGTCGACACCGCCATCGTCGGTCGGCTGGGGCGGAGCGAGCTGGGTGGCCTGGCCGTGGCGCTCACCGCCCTCAACCTGGGCGTCTACGGCGCCGGCTTCCTGGCGTCGGTCACCAGCCAGCGGGTGGCCTTTCGCACCGGTGCCGGCGATCGCGCCAGCGCCGCCCGCACCGTGGTGGCCGCCTACTGGCTGGCCCTCGGCATCGGGTTCGGCCTGGCCGCCGTGGCTCTGCTCGCGGCTCGCCCGCTGGCGGCTGCCCTCGGGGCCGAGGGCCTGGTCCTCGAGCGGGCGGCCACCTACCTCCGCTGGGCCGCCGTCGGGCTGCCCTTCCAGCTCTGCGTCCTGGCCGGCAACGGCCACCGTCGCGGCTTGGCCGACGTGCGCACGTCGCTGCGCATCCTCGTCGCGGCAAACGTCGTGAACGTCGTGCTCGAGGTGGTCCTGGTGTACGGCCTGGACATGGGCGTGGCCGGCTCCGCACTCGGCACCACCATGGCCCAGGTGCTGTCGGGCACGTGGTTCCTGGCGGGCTCGGCGAGGCTGGTCCGAGCCGCCGACGTGCGCTGGCTGCCCCGTCGCGGGGATCTGCAGGACCTCGTCAGCGGCGGCTCCGTGGTGGTCGTCCGGACGCTGGCCCTGCTGGCCGCCCTCACCGCGGCGACGGCGGTAGCCGCTCGACTGGGGGAGGGTGAGCTCGGCGGCCACCAGATCGGCGTGCAGGTCTTCTTCCTCCTCGCCCTGAGCCTCGATGCCCTCGCCGTCCCCGCCGCCACGTTCGTCGCTGATGCGCTGGGGCGGGCCGACGCCTCCGCCGCCCGCCTGGTGGCCGACCGGTGCATCCGCCTCAGCCTGCTGGCCAGCGTCGTCACCGGCGGTGTCACCGTGGCCGCCGCGCCGTTCCTCCCCCGGCTGTTCTCCGACGATCTCGACGTCCGGCGGTCGGCCACCGTGGCCGTGCTGCTGTGCGGCCTCTTCCAGCCGCTCGCCGCCCTGTCGTTCGCCTACGACGGCATCCTCCTGGGTGCCGGTGAGTTCGAGGCCCTGCGCCGGGCCATGCTCCTCGCCCTCGCCGCCTTTGCCGCCCCGGCCCTCCTGACGCTGTGGCTGCGCTGGCCCGGCATCGCCGGCGTGTGGCTGGCCCTCGGCTGTTGGCTCGCCGCACGGGCCGGCCTGCTGTCGCGGCGGTGGCGCCGGACCTTCGTGCCGGCCGGCGCCTGACCCCGTCCCTTCAGAGGAGCCAGCAGCCCGAACGTGGCCTGGCAGCTCCTCAGAGGGGCAGGGTGGCGGCCGTCGTGGCCTGGCGGGGAGCGGCGGCGGCGGTGGCCCGCAGAGCGCCGGGACGAAGTGACGGGGCGCCTCGACCACCGCGGCGTGGCCGCCGGCCACCTCCTCGACGTGCGCCCCGCGGATGGCTGCGGCCAAGTCGCGCTGGCGGGCCACGGCCACCACCTCGTCCTGGGTGGTGACCACCACCGACGTCGGCACGTCGACCTCGCCGATCCACGACGTGCTGTCAAAGGCCGCCAGCGCCGCGCCCGCCTGCAGGATTGCCGCGGGATCGTGCTGCCGCACCTGCTCGGCGGCCCACGCCAGCCGCGGGCTGGTGTCGACGCGAGCCTCGAGGTATCGGCCGACGAGCCGGCTGCGCACGAGCGGACCGGCGGCCCGGGTGGCCAGTGATGCGCCGGTGAGGCTGACGGCGAGGACGCGGGCCCGCTGCCGGTCGGTCCCGAAGCGTCGACCGGTGGCGCAGAGCACCATCCCCGCCACCAGCTCCGGGTGCCGGCGCCACAGCAGCTGGGCGACCGGGCCGCCCATGGAGTAACCGCAGGCCACCACCTGCTCGATGCAGAGGACCCGGCACAGGGCAGCGGCGTCGTCGGCGCAGTCCTCGAGCCGGAACGGGCGCAGGGTGCGGATGCCCTGCCCGTGGCCACGTTGGTCCAGGGCCACCACCCGGAAGGACCGCTGCAGGGCGCGGTAGGTGGTCGACCAGTTGATGTCGGCCGTCACCGTCCACCCGTGCAGGAGGACGATCGTCGGCGCGTCGGGAGACGGCCCGGGCAGGTCGCGGGCCCACGTCGTGCCCCGACCGGGGAGCACGACCGCTCGCCCGGGCGCCGGACCAGGGACCGGAGGCTCCACGTCCAGGAAAGGTACCGACCTGCCGCCCCAACTCCGCCAACGGCCAGGACCTGGGAACCGCTGGACGTGCCGAGCTCCTGTGGTTCCAGCGGAGATCACCTCGGGCCGTCGGCCAGGGTCCGGGCCGCCCCCAGAAGGGCCAGGTGGGCCGTTGCGTCGGGGAGGTCCCCGGTGAAGCGACCGCTGACCGGCTCGACGGTGCGGGGCAGCACCGCGGCCGGGCCGACCCAGCCGAGCAGCTCCTCGAGGCGCTGGTGGGCCGCCTCCCACCGGCCGAGCACCGCCTCCGCCCGCACCGCCCACAGGCTGGCCGCCAGTGACGCCCCCTCGGTGCTGTGCACGAACGGGCCCTCGCCCCGGCGCTCGAGCACGTGGTCGACGACCCGGGCCACCAGCTCGTGGCCACCGGGGTGGGTGCCCTGCCAGGCCAGACGGAGCAGGCGCGGGTCGGATCCCACGCTCTCGGGCTCGCGGGCCAGGCCAGCCTCGATGCCACGGCTCAGCCGCCGGGCGGCGACGTGCCAGCCGACGGCGTCGAGGTCGAGCGGGTTGCGGGACCGGGCAACCCTGGCGGCCTCGTCGAGGAAGGCCCAGCTGCGCACCTGCTCGACCAGGTTCGACGGGACCTCCTCGGCGACGCTGTCGGCCACCCGCACCAGCGTCGGCCACCACTCTGCGGTGAGGGGAGCCACGACCGTGGCCAGGCCGCCCGGCAGGTCGAGGTCGACGGTCGGTTGCTCGCTGCTGATCCCGACCCGCACCGGCGCGCCCCGCCACCCGGCCACCCCGTCGAGCTCCTCGACCACCGCAGCCGGCTCGCCGTCGAAGGTGGACGCCGGCTGCAGGGGCCAGTCCCGTACCACCACCCGGCCGAGCCAGTCGAGGGCGGCGGCCGCTGGCTCGTGGTGGCCCAGCTCGGTGAGGAGGTGATACGCCGCGCAGGCGTCGGTGACGAAGGTGTGACGGCTGTCCACGGCCAGCTCCTCGCGCCCGGGGGCGGCCAGCGACGTCGTGGCCGACCTGGTCGGGATGGCGCTGAGCAGCAGCGCCGAGCGCCGCACCGCATCGGCCCCGGGCCCGTCGTAGAGCGTGCTGCCGGCCGTTCGCCGCGACAGCTGGCGCTGGTCGGCCATGCGCTCGAGAGCGGTGTCCTCGGACATCGGGTCGGTGTCGATGCGGTCGAGCGTCACCACCACGCGGTCGCCGGTGCGGAGCCGAGCCTGCGCCCGCGCCCCCTCGGCCGACCGGGAGAAGGCCAGACCCGGCGCCCGCAGCACCCAGCCGTCGAAGACCACCCCGCCGTCGAACGGCTCGTACTTCGTGGACCGCCGCCACGCCCGACCGGGGGCGATGACCACCTCGACGTCGACCTCGCCCTTCACGACGGTGGCCACCCGCAGGAGCCCGCCGTCCAGCACGTCCACCACCTCGACGGCGCCGAGCCCGGTGTCCTGCACCGACCGGGTGAGCAGCGTGGGGCCGTCGTAGGCCAGGACCCCCGAGCTCGGGCCGGCCGGCCCCACCCGCAGCCCGGCGCCACCGGGGTCGAGCAGCCGCCACAGGAGCGGAGGCCCGTCGAAGCGGTCGGGGCACCACCAGTCGACCGAGCCGTCGGCCCCGACGAGCGCCGCGCTCCGCCCGTCGGCCACCACCAGCCGCTCGCGCAGCGGAAGCCGGGCGCCGCCGCCCAGCACCTAGTCGATGCCGACGAGCTTGACCGCCAGCGACGTCCCGTTCACCTCGTAGGCGACGTCGTCGCCCACGGCCCGTCCGAGCAGCGCCTTGCCGAGCGGGGCGTCGGGCGAAACGATCTCGACGCCGTCCTGCTTCTCCTCGATGTTGCCCACCAGGTAGCGCTCGGTGTCACCGCCGCCGAAGTCGATGGTGACGGTGGCCCCCACCTGCACCGTGCCGTCGGAGGATCCTCCCTGGACGAGGGCGACGTCCTCGAGCATCCCCTTCAGCTGGCGGATGCGCAGCTCCATCTTCCCCTGCTCGTCCTTGGCGGCGTGGTACTCGCCGTTCTCCTTGAGGTCACCGAGCGACCGGGCATCTTCGATGCGGTGGGCGATCTCGACGCGGCCGCGCACGACGAGGTCCTCGAGCTCGGCCTTCAGTCGTTCGTGCGCCTCCGGCGAGAGCTGGGTGGCCATGAGGGGCCAGCGTAGGCTCGGCCGCCATGGGCGACGTCACCCCGCCGGCCTGTGACCCCGCCTTCCTGGCCGAGGTTGGGGCCCTCGTGGGGCGAGCCGGTGAGGTGGCGCTCGGCGGCTTCCGGCGCCCCGATCTTGCCGTCTCCCGCAAGGGCGACGGCACCGTGGTGACCGACTACGACCGCGAGGTCGAGGCGCTCCTGCGGCGGGGGATCGCCGGCTCGTTCCCCCACGACGGGCTGCTGGGGGAGGAGGACGCGGAGGTGGTCGGCACCAGCGGCCGGCGCTGGATCCTCGATCCCATCGACGGCACGTCCCCGTACGTCCGCGGCGTGGTGACCTGGGGCGTCCTGGTGGCGTGCGAGGACGAGCACGGCGTGCTCCTCGGGTTCGCCGCCTGCCCGTGGGCCCAGACGGTCGCCGCCGGCCGGGGCCTCGGCTGCACCGAGGACGGGCGCCCGGCCGTCGCCTCCGGCCGAGAGGCGCTCGACGGCGCGGTCGTGGCCACCAGCGGCATCGAGCACTGGGCTCCCGGCACCTTCGAGCGGCTGGCCGGGGCCGGTGTGCGCGTCCGCACCTGGGGCAACGCCTACGGCTTGGCGCTGGCCGCCGCCGGCCGGGTCGACGCCTTCTTCGACGCCCGCGTCCAGCCCTGGGACATCGCGCCGGCTCCGGTGCTGATGGCCGAGGCCGGCGGCTGCTTCGCCACCCTCGACGGGTCGGGCTCGCTCACGTCCGGCACCGCGCTGCTGTGCGGGGAGCCGCTCCTGGCGCCGCTCCTCAACCTGCTGCGGGGCTGACGCAGCCGGCTCAGGCCCGGCCCCGTCGTCGCAGGGGTGGGTGCAGCTCCACCGCGCCGCCGGGCTGGTACAGCTCGGCCGGGCGGCCGCCTGCGCCGAGGGGATCCCGCCTCCCGCCGGCTGGGGCGACGAAGCCCGGGGTGGCCAGCACCTTGCGGGTGAAGTTCTGGCGGTGCACAGGGGCGCCCCACACCGACTCGTACACATGACGCAGCTCGGCGAGGGTGAACGGTGCGACGACGAAGCTGGTGGCGAGCGATGTGTACTCGAGCTTGGCCCGGGCCCGGTCGAGGGCGTCGCCCAGGATGCGGTCGTGGTCGAAGGCCAGAGCGGGCCCTTCGCCGGTGTGCTGACGGTCCATCCGGCCTAGGTCCTCCACCGGCCAGAAGTGGGCTCGGGCTGCGTCCTCGCCTGCGGTAGGAGTCGGCAGGTCGGGGAGCAGGGCCAGGTAAGCCACCGAGATCACCCGCATCCGGGGGTCGCGGCCGGGGGTGCCGTAGGTGGCCAGCTGCTCGAGGTGCCCGGCCGTGGCGTCGGCTCCCGGGACGCGCAGCCCCGTCTCCTCCGCCAGCTTGCGCAGCGCAGCGGTGTCCAGGTCCTCCTCCGGTCTCACGAAGCCGCCGGGGATGGCCCATGCACCGAGGTGGGGGTGCGCCCTCCGCTCCACCAGCAGCACGCACAGCTGCAGCTGCCGGATGGTGAGCACCACGACGTCCACCGTCACCGCCACCGGCGGGAAGCTGGCCGGGTCGTAGTCGTCCAGGAACCTGGCCTCGCTGGAGGACCCTGCGCCGTCCCGAGCCCCTCGTCGGCCGTGGTGCGGAGCCTTCACCCGAGGGGCGGGCTGTAGCGCCAGGCCTCGCCGCAAAGCCGGTCGACGGGGGCGAGGGCGGCCGCCGTCCGCTCCTCGATGGACCCGGTGAGGAGGCACCACCTGCGGCCGCTGGCCTCCAAGGCCTCGACGAAGCGGGCGGTCATCCACGGCCGCAGATGCTCGCCGTCGCGGGTGCCGTCCTGTTCGAACGGGACCCCGACGTGGTCGGTCAGGAGGTACAGGTCATGGAACCGGGCGTCGGCAATCGCTTCCACCCGGCCATGGCGGAGCCCGAGGTACCGCTCGTGCCAGATCGACGTGGCGAATGCATCGGTGTCGCAGACCAGCACTGGCGATCCGGTGGCGGCTGCATCGTCCTCGGTGGCGAGCTGGCGGGCGGCGATGGCCACGAAGTCCTCCGGGGTCCAGACCAGATCGGCCATGCGGGGAGGAGGCCGGCCGGCCGCCGCTGCCTGGGCTGTGGCCACGGCCATGCGGCCGACGGTGTAGTCACGGCCGAACTCGGGCACGCACGCAGTGGCACCCCAGACACCACCGCGAGCCCGCATCGCCCTGGACACGTCGCGACTGGTCGCGGTGGTGCCCGTCGACTCGGCGCCGACGAACACCACCCGCAGCGCCAGGCCAGCCTTGGTCGAGGGTGCCAGGTCGTCCCAGCGGCCCACGACGTCGGCCCGCACGGCCGTGCCCGACGAGCGCCGGGGGGCACCGGCGCCGATGCGGACGTCGGCGGCGCCCAGGCGCCGGGCCATCTCGGCGCCGTAGGGCTCCGAGCTGAAGACGGCGTCGATGATCGCGGCAGCAGGCTCGAGCCCGTCGAGGAGGGCGCCCCGGGCCACCGCGGCCTCGAAGATGGCCAGATGGGCGGCCCAGGCCACCGCCGACCCGTAGTCAACGGGATGGTCGTCCATGGCGGCCAGCACCACCACGCCCGGCTGGTGATCGTGGGCGGCGGCCAACCAGGCCGTGCGCTCGTCCACCGGGATCGACTCGACGCTGGCGGCGGCCACCACCACGCTGACCCGGTCGCACGCCTCGGCCGCCGCGTCGATGAGCAGGTGGTGACCGGCGTGGGGCGGGTAGAACTTGCCGACGACCAGGCCGTGCCGGAACCTGTCCGTCAAGACGCCACCGTCGTCACGGCCGACACCTCGGTGTGCTCGGCCCGCCCAATGCCGCCAGCCAGGTCGGCCCGCCAGCTGCGCAGGCCGACCACGCACAGGGCGCCAAAGCCGACGTACAGCCCGGCTGTCAGCCAGAGCTCCTTGTAGGCGTACAGCGGGACGTAGATGATGTCGGCGGCGATCCAGATCCACCACGACTCGACCTTCTTCCGGCACTGGCCCCACGTGGCAGCCAGCGACAGGGCGGTGGTGAGGGCATCCCAGGCGGGAACATCGGAGCTGCTCACCTGCGCCAGCAGCACCCAGAGGCCACCGGTCGTTGCGGAGATCGCAGTCCCGAGCAGACCCCACTGGCTGATGGTGGTGCGGGAGACGTCGAGCTTCCTCCGCAGCGCGCCACCGTGCAGCCAGGCCCACCACCCGTAGGCGCCAAGCACGATGTATACGACCTGCAGCCCGCTGTCTGCGTACAAGCCGTAGCTGGCGAACAACAGGAGGAAGAACACAGCGTTGGCGATGCCGATCGGCCAGTTGGCCACGTGCTGGCGGGCCACGAGCCAGACGCACAGCGCACCCGTGACGAACGCCGCCACCTCGCCCCAGGTCGTCACCGCGCCGCCGAAGCTGACGGCGGGGTCGCCGAGAGGGCCCAGCGGGATGTCGATGCCGGCGAGCAGCGCAAGGCAGGGCATGGGCATCAGGCCGTTCCTAAGGTTTGCCTCAACATGAGTCTAATGGTGGCCCCTCCGAGCCCTGCTGTCCACCCACTTCGGACAGGGCGGTGTCCCGAGACCTCAGCGCCACGACGCGCCGCTGCTGACCAAACACCCCACCAGGACGGGCGAGCCGATGTCGGGCCCCGCCTTGGCCAGCCCCTCTTCGAGCGAGGCCCGCACGCCGCCACCGCAGTGGTGACCGGCCTCGACCGCTCCCCGCTACTGGGACGAGGTGGCCGTCCAGCTTGCTGCCGCTGAACGGGTGCTGGCCGTCGACACCTGGACGCCCAGCGCCTCCGCGGCCAGTTGGCGGCGCGGCTGCTTGGCGGCGTCGAGAGCCCGTTTGATGCTCGATCGAGTGGCGCCCGGTCTCATCGAGTCTGCGACGACGACCGGTTGCCTTGCGGCGAGCGTCGACCTGACCGGAGACGATGGCGGCCCCCGCTGCGCTCGAGTCGATCCTCCAGCTGTCGCGTGGTCGTGCTGACCCATCCCCCACGCCGGGTTCGTAACGGTTCGCGATCCGTGCCATCGGTACGTTGGGACACCAAGCACCTCTGGTGGTTGGTGGCCGTCACCGGGTTGGGAGGGGACCGCTGTCGCGACGCAGGCCCGCCGTTCGCCTACACCGACCTCTTACATTCCGCTATGACCGCATCGCCAAGATCGAATCGGACGTCCTCCCATCGCCCTGAGCTGTCACGGCCCTGCCGGCGTGGGAGGGCCGAACCAACGCTCGAGGGCCCGAGGCAGCTCCGAGTTCGCGAGGTCACCGACCCAGGCGACGTGCCCGTCCGGTCGGATGAGGACGGCTGGCGGTGCGGCGATCTCGCCGATGATCGGGATCTCCCAGACGCCGTCGTAGCTTGCGTCGACGAACCGGACCCGACCTGCCCACGGCGTGACGTCGAACCTGTCGGATCCCGTGAGGCTGAGGAGCACCGGTCGGGCCTCGTGCAGCAGTGCGAAGGCGCGCGTCGGGCCGTCGATCGTCTGCAGATCGAGGTCGGGCATGCGCCGTCCGAGCAGTGGATGTCCCTCGCCGTGGTCGTAGTGGACGTCGAGCCCGGCGATCATCCCGGCGATGAGTCGCCGTGGCTCGTCCATGCCCAGGAGCTCGGTCATGGTCGCGTGAAGGGCGCGGTGTCGGTCGTCGGGATTGTTGAGCGCTGTCTGGGCCATGGTGTTCTGCTGCACCCGGGCTCCGACCGGATGTCGCTCGGCGTGGTAGGTGTCCAGCAGGCTCTCGGGCGAGGTGCCGTTGACCACCTGAGCCAGCTTCCATCCCAGGTTCACGGCGTCCTGCACACCGACGTTGAGCCCCTGCCCGCCGAGGGGGGCGTGAACGTGGGAAGCGTCGCCGGCTAACAGCACACGGCCGCTCCTGTACGTCTCGGCCTGCCGTGTCATGTCGGTGAACCGGGAGATCCAGGTGGGACTGGAGGCGCCGAAGTCCGATCCGTACGCGGCGACGAGTGCGTCGCGGAGGTCCTGCATGGTGGCGTCGGCGGCGTGCTCGGTGTGCTGTTCCCTCACCGCAACCCCGTACGGGCCTCCGCCGCCGGGGTTCGCGGGACCGATGCCGCCGCCCTCGGGGCGGATCCCGAGTGGCGGGTCATCGGCCATCTCGACCTCGGCGATCACGAAGCTGGTCGAGGCGTCGAACCCTGGGAAGTCGATGCCGGCGGTCTTGCGGACCAGGCTGCGCCCGCCATCGCAGCCGACGAGGTACTGAGCCCGCAGTGTCGAGGCGTCGGACAGCGCGACGTCGACTCCGCCGTCGCCCTGGGTGAAGCCCACCACATCGCACGCTCGGATGATCGGGACGCCGAGCTCCTCGATCCACCCAGCGAGGATGCGCTCGAAGTCCCGCTGCGAGAGCCCCAGCAGGTAGTTGTGACGGGTCGGGAAGTCGCTGATGTCCAGCCCGATGTACGCGTAGCCCACGGCCGGGTACGGCTGTCCCTCGACGAGGAACCGGTCGGCCACACCGCGCTGGTCGAGGATCTCGATGGTGCGCGGGTGAAGGCCGCGCGAGCGCGGGCTGTCGAGCTCCGGTGTGGCGCGCCGTTCGACGATCACGACGTCGACGCCCGCCAACGTCAGCTCGGCCGCAAGCATCATCCCCGTCGGACCACCTCCGGCGATCACCACGCCGTGTTCGGTCAGTGTCGACTCGTCCATTCGGCACCTCCCCGGCTGGTGGTTCCGGGCCATGATCGGCTCGGCACAGTCATCATCAGCACGCCCGAGTCGCTGCCGCAAGCCCCCACCCGGCGCGTTACGCTCGATACGGCGGCGAGGGGCGAAGGTCGATGAAACGGGTCTGCAGGGTTCGCTGCTCTCCTTCGACGACCTCGATCGCTGGCTCGG
>JBKJUI010000304.1:0-4286 GCA_046590775.1 Acidimicrobiales bacterium | reverse complement strand
CCGCCATGGTCGTGGCCCGCAAGACCGACGGCTCCCAACGCACGGCGGTCCCGAACAGGCCGAGGACCACGAGCGCGGCCACCAGCCGGCTGCGCAGGCCCTGGCGGCGGCGGGCCCGCTGCTCCGCCGCCTGGGCCTGCGCAGCCGGCTGGTGGCAGCGCTCGTGGTCCTCGGCCTGTTCGGGACCGCCGTGCGTTGGGAGCCGTCGGTCTTGCGGGCCACGACCATGGCGGGGCTCGCCCTGCTGGCTGGGGTGCTCGGCGTCGAGGCGTCGCCGCTGCGGCTGGTGTCGCTGGCTGCGGCCGGCCTCGTCCTCGTCGACCCGATGCTCGTCCACCGGCTCGGCTTCCGGCTGTCCGTCGCCGCCGTCGTCGGGCTCGCCCTGTGGGCTCGGCCGCTGGCGGCCCGGCTGCCCGGTCCACGGCTGCTGCGGGACACGCTGGCGGCGACCCTCGCCGCCCAGGCGGCCACCGCCCCGTTGCTGCTCACACTCGGCGGGCTGCCACCGGCCTCGATCCCGGCGAACGCCCTGGCCGTCCCGGCCGCCGGCCTGGTCATGGTCTGGGGCCTCACCGGCGGTGTGGCCGCCGGCCTGCTGGGCGGAACCGCGGCCGACCTGCTCCACATCCCCACCCGGCTGCTGTTGGGCTGGCTGGTGGCTGTGGCCGAAGGGGCGGCCCGCCTGCCCCTCGTCCCGGTCGGGGCCGTCTCCATCGCCGCCGCCGCCCTGCTGGTCTGGCTGGCCGTGCGATCGCCGTCGAGGCGGCGCGCCTTTTCCATCGGAGCCGCGCTGTCGCTGCTGCTCCCCTCGGTGGTGGCGGCCACGTCGGGACCCGCAGACCTGGTCGACGACCAGCCCGCCTTCGGCCTCCGCCTGTGGCGGTCGGAGGGCACCACCGTCGCCGTGGTCGAGGGCGGCGACCCGGCTCGCGTCCTGGGCGGCCTCCGGGCCCGGGACGTGCGGCGCATCGACCTGCTCGTCGCCACCCGCACCGGACCCCGGGTGCTCGCTCCGCTGGCGGCGATCCTCGACCGCCACGACGTTGGCACCATCCTCGGCCCCGCCCGACTCGACGTCGCCGGCCTCAGCCCGTTCCTCACTGGCTCCAGGGTCCGGGCCGGACCGTTCACGGTCGGCCTGGCCGAGCACGGTGGCGTCGAGGTCGAGGGTGACTCCTGATCGTCCTTGCCGTCGGCTGGAGGATCAGCGGGCGGTGGCCCGGCCCTCGAAGGTCCAGCCCAGCACCTTCGGGTCGCCCTTGGCGTAGTAGGTCTCGAGCGACTCGATCGACATCCCACCTTCCCTGATGAGCGCTGGGATGTCGCGGTTCAGGTTGCACCCGCAGGCCACCCGGCGCTGGAGCCCGTTGCCGCGGTCCTGCCACCGCTTCACCTTCTGGTCCGGAGCGAGGCCGTGCTCGGCGAAGTGGAGCGCTCCGCCCGGCTTCAGCACCCTGCGGACCTCGCGGACGGCGGCGACCGGGTCGTTGACGCTGCACAGCGTCCACGTCGACAGCACTGCGTCGGCCGTGCCGTCGTCCAGCGGCAGCTGCTCACTGACGAGGCCGACGAACTCGACGTCACACGCCGCGGCCGCGACCCGGCTCGCCGCCAGGTCACGACCCTGCTCCAACGGGTCCACCGCCCAGACCCGGGTGACCGCAGCCGGCAGGAACGGCAGGTTGTGGCCGGTCCCGAAGCCGATCTCCACGATGTCGCCGGAGAGCTGGCCGCATACCCGCGTTCGGATGCGGCGCGTCTCCTTGGTGTCCATCAGCGTGTTCATGAGACGCGGGAAGACTCGGTCCCTGTACAAGCCCATGGGTGAAGTCTGGCCCCCAGGCTGCGGTCCCGTGTGTCGAGGGGAGCGACCCCGGACCCGCCCCATCGAGCGCCGGTAGCGTGCGCGGCCATGCGCCTGCGCCTTGGGTCGGTCGAGCACGACCTCTCCACGCACGCGCTGGTCATGGCGGTGCTGCCCGCCGGCGGCTCGCTCGACGCCCTCCTGCGGCAGGCGGAAGGGCTGGTGGGCGACGGCGCCGATCTGCTCGACCTCGCATCGGCGACGGCGGGTTCGGCGGAAGGGGCCGACCAGGAGCTCGCCCGGGTGGTGCCGGTCGTGGCCGCCCTCCGGGCCAGGTTCGATGTGCCGCTGGCCGTGGCGACCTGGCGGGCACCCGTCCTGGCCGAAGCCGCCGCCGCCGGCGCCGTCGCCTGCGTCGACAGCAGCGGGTTCCTGGACGACGCCTTCCTGCCGACGGCTTCGAGGGCCGGGACCACCGTGGTCGTCACCCACCGCGGCACCCAGGCCGGCTCGCCCACCTACGACGTCGTCGGCGAGGTCCGCACCTATCTGGATGACCACGTGGGCCGGGCCCGGGGCGCCGGGATCCCCGTCGACCGGATCGTCGTCGACGCCGGCCTCGATCTCGGGAAGTCGCCGGCGCAGTCCCTGACCCTCCTGCAGGAGAGCCCGGCGCTGGCTGACCTCGGGCCGCCCCTGCTCATCAGCGCATCGAACGGGCGGTTCCTCGGGATGACCCTCGGGCTCGAGCCGGAGGAGCGGCGGGTGGCGAGCCATGCCGCCGCCGCCCTGGGAGTGGCCCGGGGCGGCCGCATCGTGCGGGCGCACGACGTGCGCGGCGCCCGGCGGGTGGCCGACGTCCTCGAGGCGCTGCTCGCCGCCCGGCTCGTGCAGGTCAGCGCAGCCATGGCCGAAGGGGTTGCCGATGGCTGAGCGTTGCTACGTCGTCAAGGGCGATCCGGCCCTCGTCGCCGACGCCCTGCACACGCTGCTGGTCGAGCTGCGCGCCAGCGGCCTCGACATCGAGGAGCTGGGGGGAGAGGACCTCACGGCGGGCTCGGTGGTCGAGGCGTGCAACGCCTACTTCCTCGGAGGCGCGGACAAGGCCGTGGTCCTGCGCGACGCCCAGGAGCAGCTGCGGGCCGCCGAGGACGTCAAGCGTCTGGCCGTCTACCTGGCCGACCCCAACCCGCAGACCAGCCTGGTGCTCGTGCTGTCCGGTGAGGCCAAGAAGCTGGTGGACGTGGCCAGGAAGGGCGGCGCCAGGATCGTCGACCCCAGCCCGCCGGGCCAGGCCAAGGCGCGCAGCGGGTGGCTCGCCGACCGGCTCAAGGCGGCGCCGGTCCGCCTCGACCGCCAGGCGGCGAACCGCCTGGGCGAGCACCTGGGCGAGGACCTCGGCCGGCTGCCTGGCATCCTCGAGGTGCTGGCCGCGGCCCACGGCGAAGGCGCCAGGATCTCGGCCGCCGACCTTGACCCCGTGCTGGGCGACGAGGGTGGCGGTGCCCCGTGGGACCTCACCGACGCCATCGACCGTGGCGACACCTCGGCCGCGCTCTCCCAGCTGCACCGCCTCCTCCACGGCCGGCACCCGTTCGTGGTGCTGGCGTCCCTCTGGGGCCACTACCAGCGCATCCTGCGCCTCGAGGGGAGCGGCGCCCGGAACGAGGCGCAGGCGGCGGCCGTGCTGAGCCTGAAGGGCAGCACGTTCCCGGCCCGCAAGGCGCTGAGCCAGGCCAACAAGCTGGGGCCGACGGGGGTGGCCCGAGCGGTCGAGCTGCTGCACCGCGCCGACCTCGACCTGCGGGGCCTGCGCACCTACGGCCCGGGGCGCGACTCCGAGCGGATCACCCTCGAGGTGCTGGTCGCCCGGCTGTCCCGGCTCGCCCCGGCCCGGCGGTAGCGTCCGCCAGATGTCACCCGCCCGCCGCGTGCTCCCGGCGCCGTCGGTCCCCGTCGAGCGGCGAACCCTGGCCAACGGCCTGAAGGTGGTCCTGGCGCCTGATCCGTCGGCTCCCTCGGTGGCCGTACTGGCCCGCTACGACGTCGGCTTCCGCAGCGAGCCCGAGGGCCGCACCGGGTTCGCCCACCTCTTCGAGCACCTCATGTTCGAGGGCTCCACCAGCCTTGAGAAGCTGCGCCACGCCCAGCTCGTGCAGGGCAACGGCGGCACGTTCAACGGCCACACCACCCCCGACGCCACGGTCTACTTCGAGCAGCTGCCAGCGGGCGCCCTCGAGCTTGGCCTGTTCCTCGAGGCCGACCGGATGCGGGCTGTGCGGCTCAGCGAGGAGACGATGGCCAACCAGATCGCCGTCGTGAAGGAGGAGATCCGGGTCAACGTGCTGAACCGGCCCTACGGCGGGTTCCCGTGGATCAAGCTCCCCGAGGTGCTGTACCGGACGTTCAACAACGCCCACGACGGCTACGGGTCGTTCGTCGACCTCGAGTCGGCCACGATCGACGACGCCGCCTCGTTCTT
>JBKJUI010000251.1:0-4395 GCA_046590775.1 Acidimicrobiales bacterium | reverse complement strand
CCTGCCGATCGCCCGCCGCCGTCCGGCGTCTCCCGGCGTGATCCGGGCCGGCTGGTGGTGCGGTCTCGCCCTGGCCGCCGGCTACGTGCTCCAGACGGTGGGCCTGCGCACGACGTCGAGCTCGGTCTCGGCGTTCCTCACCTACCTCCTCGTGGTGCTGGTGCCGCTGCTGTCCGCCGTCCTGCTGCGCCGGTCGCCGGGGCCGAGCGCGTGGGCGGGGGTGGCCCTCTGCACCGGCGGCCTCGTGCTCCTCACGGGCGGCGCCCGCGCCTTTGGGATCGGCGAGGCCCTGACCATCGGCTGCGCCGTGGCCTTCGCCGCCCACGTGCTGCTGCTCACCGAGCACTCGCCCCGCCACGACGCCCTCCGCCTCAACGTGGTGCAGCTGGCCGTCGTCGGGCTCCTCTGCCTGGGCCCCGGGCTCGTCCTCGGCGCCGGCCGCTTCCCGCCCCGGGCCTGGGCGGCGGCGGTGTTCTGCGGCGTGGTGGCCTCGGCCGTGGCCCTCGGCCTCCAGACCTGGGCGCAGGCCCGCTTGCCGCCGGTTCGGGTCAGCCTGCTCCTCCTCATCGAGCCGGTGAGCGCCGCCGTCCTCGGCATTGCCGCCGGCGAGAAGCTCGGCTGGGCCGGCGCCCTCGGGTGCGGCGTGATCCTGGCCGGCATCGCCTTCACCGAGCTCGCTCCGTTGGACGGCCGCCGCCGGCGAGCGGCCCTTGACGTCACCCCGGCCGCCGACCACTGACCCTTCCCCCCGCAGCGTTGGCCCACCTCTGGTCCAAAGAGAGTCCAGAAGTGGCAGACGCAGCGGGACGGTAGGGTCGCCAGCGTGGGGGAGGGGCCGTGGCTGGACCTCCACGCCACGGCCCGGCGGGCCGGCGCCGCCCGCTGGCTCGACGGCCGCCTCTTCGAGATCCTCGGTGGCTGGGTGGCGTCGGTCCCGGAGCCGGAGGTCAAGATCGCGCTGGCCACCCAGGCCTCCCACCACGGCTGGCACGTCACGCTCTGGGACGAGCGCCTGCCCACGCTGCACGACGTCGACCCGGCCAGCTGGGTGGCGCCGGCTCCGGGTGTCGAGCCTGCGGTCGACCTGGTGGCCCGGGCCGAAGGCACGATCGAGCGCCTGGTCGGGGTGCACCGCGTCCTGCTCCCCCGCCTCGTCGCGGCCCACGCCGCCCACCTCGAGCGGGCGACGCCGGTGGCCGACGGGCCCACCATCCGCACGCTGCGCCTCGTGCTCCAGGACGAGACCCGGGACCAGCGGGTCGGCGAGGACCTGCTTCGGGCGCTGCTGCTCGGCGACGCCGAGGTGGACCGGGCGTCGGCCCACCAGGCCAGGGCGCAAGCCTGCCTGGCCGCGGTCGGGTCCCTGCTGGGCTGATGCAGCGAACCCCCTTCGCGACCCCCTTGACCGCGCCGGTACAGTTGCGCTACGCCGCGCAAAAGGAAGCCCCAGCCCCTGGCCCTGGCAACCAGTCGACCTCGTCGGTGACGTTGCCACGCAGCACCTGCAGGAAGGACCCCGAACGGCATGCCGAAGGAGCGTGTTGAGCGAGACGAGGAGGACCTCGTCAGGCTCTACCTCACTGACATCGGCCAGTTCACCCTGCTCACCAAGGACGATGAGGTGCGGCTCGCCCAGTCCATCGAGGTCGGCAGCGACGCCCGCAGGGAGCTGGAGGACAAGGGCAAGGAATTGACTGCGGCCCGCAAGCGTGAGCTGAAGCGGCAGATCCGGGCCGGCGACGAGGCCACCGACGCCTTCGTCGAGTCCAACCTCCGCCTCGTGGTCTCCATCGCCAAGAAGTACCAGGCGTCTGGTTTGCCCCTGCTCGACCTCATCCAGGAGGGAAACCTGGGGCTCATGCACGCGGTCGAGAAGTTCGACTGGCGCAAGGGGTTCAAGTTCTCGACCTATGCGACCTGGTGGATCCGCCAGGCCATCACCCGGGGCATCGCCAACACGGGCCGCACCATCCGGCTCCCGGTCCACGCCGGCGACACGCTTGCACGCCTGCAGAAGGCCCGCTCCCGCCTCGAGCTGAAGTTCGGCCGGCCGCCGACCCAGCACGAGCTCTCTATCGAGGTCGAGATGCCCGAGGACAAGGTCACCGAGGCCCTCCGCTTCGCCCTCGAGCCGCTTTCGCTGTCCGAGCCGCTGCGGGAGGACGGCGACGCCGAGCTGGGCGACGTCGTCGAGGACCGCTCCGCCGACTCTCCCTTCGAGGTGGCGGCCACCGCGCTGCTGCCCGAGGAGATCACCCGCCTCCTCTCCCCGCTCGACGAACGCGAGCGGGAGATCCTGCGCCTGCGGTTCGGCCTCGACCGGGGCGAGCCCCGCACCCTGGAAGAGGTTGGCGAGCACTCCAACCTCACCCGGGAGCGCATCCGCCAAATCGAAGCCAGGGCCATGTCCAAGCTCCGCCACCCCAGCAGCGACACCGGCGCCCGCGACCTGCTGACCGTCTAGCTCCTGCCTCCGCCTGGCGCCGACGGTCCTGCGCTTCGGTCCTGCGGCGACGGGTCAGCCCTCGTCTCGCGACGGACGGGTGGCGGGCCCTGCCGTTCGCTCAGACAGGGAACTCGCTCTGCGTCAGGGGCCGCCACCCGTCTTCGGTCTCCCCGCTGCGGCTGAACGAGTTCCTGACGGTGGCTTGTCGGGAGGGGTCTCAGGGGAAGGGGGGCTTCACCCCCTCCCCTGCTGTGGCGGAGGTGGACGGGAATCGAACCCGCCGGGCAGGGATCGCCTGCCCCGACCGCGTTGAAGGCGGCGGAGCCCACCAGGTACTCGGACACCTCCGCTTCGGAGCGTAGACGCGCCAGGTCCGCCTTGACGGCAACCGGCTAGCCTCCGCTCTTCGTGAAGAAGATCGTCATCCTGGCCGTGCTCGTCGCCCTCGGGGCCCTGGCGGCGAAGAAGCTGCGAGCGAGCTGATCCGCCGGGCCGACCGCCACCACAGCGCCGCCCCGAGGCCGAGGGCGGCCACCCCGGCGGCCGCGCCGGTGGCCTGCCCGGTGTGCGCCGGCAGCCGGTCGCGCAGGCGAACGGGCCGACCGAAGGTGCGGACCTCCCACTCCCGGTCCTTGGCGGCCTTGGCCAGCGGCCGGTCCGGGTTCACCGCCACCGGGTGGCCGACGGCCTCGAGCATCGGCAGGTCGGTGTAGGAGTCGGAGTAGGCCCATGAGTCGGCCAGGTCGATGCCGCGCTTGTCGGCCAGCTCGACCATGGCGTCGGCTTTGAACGGGCCGTAGGCGTAGAAGGCCATCTCGCCGGTGTAGCGGCCGTCGAGGTCGACCTGGGCCCGGCTGGCCAGCACGTCGTCGACGTCGAGCAGCCGGCCGATGGGGGTGACGATCTCCTCGGGTGACGCCGACACGATGACGATGCGCCGCCCGGCCCGCCGGTGCTCGGCCATGAGCTCGAGCGCCTCGGCGTAGATGATCGGCTCGACCACCGAGGTCAGCGCGTCCTCGACGATCGAGCTGACCCGGCCCTGGTCCCACCCGCGGGTGAGGGCGAGGACCGTCTCCCGCATGCGGGTGAGCTTCTCCTCGCTGGCGCCGAGGTGGAGGTAGACGAGCTGACCCCACAGGCCCCGCAGCAGGGATCGGCGGGAGATGAGGCCGGCGTCGTAGAAGCGCCGGCCGAAGGCCACCATCGACGCGCTGGCGATCACCGTCTTGTCGAGGTCGAAGAAGGCGGCCTCCACAACGGCCAAGGCTAGGGGTTGACCTCGACGGCGTCGCCGGCATACCGTCTGCACCGCTCGCCTCCCCCTGTAGCTCTTGCGTGCGTCTGGTCCCCCCAAGGGGTTCGGACGCCCTGCCCCGGGGAGCGCCCGTGCTCATCACCTGCTGGTCGTCCAAGGGCGGCAGCGGCACCACCGTCGTGGCCGCCGTGCTCGCCTCCGTAATGGCCGCTGACGCCGGCACGTCGCTGCTGGTCGACCTCGGCGGCGATCTGCCCGCCGCCCTCGGCCTGCCCGAGCCCGCCGCCGGCCTCACCAGCTGGGCGCCGGGCGCCGTAGGACCGCAGGCGCGGCGGGATCCCCGTCACCTGGTCGGGCTCGAGGTCGACGCCGGCTCCGGCGTGCGCCTGCTTCCCCGTGGCCGGGGGGACCTGGACCCGCGGCTCGGGCCGGCCCTCGCCGGCGTCCTCGCCGAGGAGGAGCATGTGGTGGTCGACGCCGGCGTGGTGGCCAGCTGGGGTGCAGACGCCGGACCCTCCTTCGATCTGGCCGCTGCGGCCACGGTGTCCCTGCTGGTCATCCGACCGTGCTTCCTGGCCCTTCGGCGCGCCGTGGGCGCGCCGCTGCGCGGGAGCGGCGTGGTCCTGGTCGATGAGCCGCAGCGGGTGCTCGGGCGCAGCGACATCGAGGCCGCGCTCGGGATCCCGGTGGT
>JBKJUI010000178.1:0-11262 GCA_046590775.1 Acidimicrobiales bacterium | reverse complement strand
CCGGCTGCCCGAGACGATGCGGCAGTACGCCGCCGCCAAGCTCGACCCGGCCGAGGCCGACGTCGTGCGGGCGCGCCACCTCACCTGGGCCACCGACCTGGCCGAGCGGGCCGAGGTCGGCCTGCTCGCCGGCGCCCGGCAGGCCGCCTGGCTCGACGCCATCGACGCCGAGCAGGACAACCTGCGAGCCGCCATGGCCTGGGCCACCTCGGCGGTGGCGCCGCCGGGCGCAGGCGTGCCCCTGGCCGCCGCCCTCGGCCGCTTCTGGGAGGTGCGTGGCCACCTCAGCGAGGGGCGCCGGTGGCTCCTGGCCGCCACCGCCGGCGACGACGGCAGCAACCCCGCCGTCCGGGCCCGGGCCTTGAACTGGGCGGGGATCCTGGCCCAGCGCCAGGGTGACGACGCCGCCGCCCGCGCCTCGTTCCAGGAGTCGCTGGTCATCCGCCGGGACCTCGGCGACCGGGCCGGAGTGGCCGCCGCCCTCCACGGCCTGGGAAACCTGAGCGCCCTCCAGGGCGACGCCACCACCGCCCGGTCGTTCTTCGAGGAGTGCCTGGCCATCGGGCGGGAGCTGGGGGAGGACGAGGCCGTCGCCGCCTCGTTGGCCAACCTCGGCTGGGTGGCGCTCAACCAGGGCGACCTGGCTGCGGCCCGCAGCTTCGACGAGGAGAGCCTGGCCCTCCGCCGAAGGCTGGGTGACCGCCACGGGATCGCCATGCTCCTCGGCAACCTCGGCTACCTGGCGTTCCAGGAGGGCGACTTTCCGGCGGCCCGCGCCTTTGACGAGGAGAGCCTGGCGCTCCGCCAGGAGCTGGGCGACCGCCACGGGATCGCCATGCTGCTCGGCAACCTGGGCCACCTGGCCTTCCACGAGGGGGACGACGAGGCGGCCCGAGCGCTCTACGAGGAGAGCCTGGCCATGCGTCAGGAGCTGGGTGACCGCCACGGTGAGGCCGGATCCCTGGCCAACCTGGCCGAGATGGCCCGGGTCGCCGGCGACACCGACACCGCCGACCGGCTGCTGCGCCGGGCGCTCGGCCTGGCCGAGGAGCTGGGCGACCGGTACCGGGCCGCCGCCCTGCTCGTGAGCCTGGGTCGCGTGGCCGCGGCCCGGAGCGACCTGGAGGGCGCCAAGGCCTTCCTCCGTCGGGCGCTGCCCGCAGTCGGCGGGCTGGCGCCCCGGACCACCGTGGCCGAGTGGCTGGAGGGCCTGGCCGTCCTGGCCGCGGCCCGGGGCGGCGCCGACGACGGGGCGCGGGCCGCCCGGCTCCTCGGGGCGGCGGCCCGGCTCCGGTTGGCCATCGGCGCCCCGATCCTCCCCCGCCAGGCGCCGCTGGTGGACGAGGCCGCAGCACTGGCTCGTCAGGCCCTTGGTGACGATGCCGTCCTGGCCGCTTGGGACGAGGGTCGGTGCCTCGGCCTGGACGAGGCCGTGGCCTACGGCCTGGGCGGGGACGCTCAGGCCAGGGTGCCCGCCCCGTAGGCGATGCGGACCGGCTCGCACCAGATCACGATCGAATTCACCTTCTCGGGAGGCAGGTCGGGGGGCAGGACGTAGTTCTGGTTGCCCACGGTCGACTTGAGGTTGCCCAGCACCTTGTAGGGCGCGGCCACGGCTTCGGCGCTCGTCTTCGGCGCGGGAGCCTCGCTCAGCCACACGAAGAGGTCGACGTTGGTGGACACCTCGAAGTCCTCGAGGCGCAGGACCCGCGCCCCGTCGGCCCGCTGGTACAGCCGGGCGGTGCCCTTCGCCTCCTTCTCGACGTTGTAGAAGCTGCCCTGGCGGAGGACGGGGGCCGAGGCCATGCCCTCGAACGGGGGCTCCTTGAGCGGGGTGTCCACCTGCTGGTCGACGATGACCTCCCAGGGGCCGGTGGCCTCGATCTTCAGGCGCACGTCGCCGCTCACGATGGCAAAGCCCTCGCCCTTGCCGGGACAGGGGTTCTCGACCATGGCCGCCGGGCGGCGGGGGGGCGGGTCGGTGGTGATGCGCAGCTGCCCGGTGTCGCACTTCCACCGGGCCCGCCACTGGATGCTGTCGGGCAGGATCTTGAACGGCGCCGAATCGGTCGGCCCCGTCCCGGTGAGCGTGACGACCGTCTCCCAACGGGGAGCGCCGCGGACGACCGTGGCGCCCGGCTCGCCTGCGGTCGTGGCCGTGGCGGCCGGCGGCCTGGTGGTGGGGGCCGTCCCGCTCCCGCCCTCCTCCCCGCAGCCGGCGGCGACCAGGACGAGGGCCAGCGCCAGGGCGAACGCCCTGCCTCGCTGGGCCAGCACGGAACCGCTTGCCTCGTCCATCGTCTCCAACTCCTCAGGGTGCGGCTGTCGAACCCGTCGCGACAGAAGGTAGGGCGCAGGCGGCCCCACAGCCACGCCGCCTACCCGGGTCCAACGGGTGGCCGCCGACCCAGAACCGAGCTAGGGCGAGCGGGCACCTCGCCTGGCGGCGACCCGGGCGATGGTCAGCCGGACGGCAACCGGGCCGGCTAGGTGACGGCCACCGCCCGGGAGGTGAAGGGCTGGCCGCCGGTGGAGCCCAGGAACGGGGCGGCGCCGAAGGCGAAGATCCCGCCGTCGGCGCCGCCCAGCCAGTAGCCGGTGCCCGAGGCGGTCGTGGTCATCCCGACGATCGGCCGGTTGAGGGCGATGCTGCCGGTCGAGCCGAAGAAGCGGGCATCGCCGAAGGCGAAGATCCCGCCGTCTCGGGCCACCAGCCAGTACCCGTTGCCCGTCGGCGTGCTGGCCATCCCCACCACCGGCTGGTTCAACCGAGTCCCGCCGGTCGAGCCGAAGAAGCGGGCATCGCCGAAGGAGAAGATCCCACCGTCACCGGCCACCAGCCAGTACCCGGCGCCGGACGGTGTGGCGGCCATGCCGAGGACCGGTCGGTTGAGCGGGAGGCCACGGGCCGACCCGAGGTTCGGGGCGTCGCCGCGAGTGGCGACGCTGCCGTCGCCAAAGGCGATCCAGTAGCCGTCGCGGCTGGGCCGGGCGGCATGGTCGACGACGGCCCCACCGGTCGGCAGGCCCCGCAGCGAGCCACAGGCCCCGGCGTCGCCGAAGGCCGAGACGCCTCCGTCGGCCCGGGTGATCCAGTACCCGCCGTCGTTCGGGCCGTCGGCGAGGAGGCGCACCAGGACGAAGTCCGGTCGGCCGAAGGTGCCCGGCGTGGCGTCGGTGTAGGCCGTGCCGTTGACCAGGATCCGGCCGTCCGGGGCGACGCCGATGCCGGCGCCGATCCCGCCCAGGGCGGCGGCCAGCTCGACCTGCGTCGATCCGGCGCAGCCAAAGCCGGCGTCGGTCACGCCGTCAGCGCTGAAGCGGGACACCGTGAGCTGGTCGAAGGTGTCCGACCACATGACCCGGGCGGCGGTGAGGAGGCGCCCGGCGGCGTCGGCCGTGAGATCGACGGCGGAGCTGAACCCGCCGAGCGGCGTCTCCGTCGACCCGCCGGCTCCGAAGGTGGGGTCGACCGAGCCGCCGGGGAGGTAGCGGCCGATCGCCTGCACCTGGGTGCCGCCGACGCTCCGCGCCCCGGCGACGACGACCCGGTCGCCGGCCTGCACGAGGAGCGAGGTGACGTTCGACAGGCGCTGCTCGGCCGGCGCCACGCGACCACCCTGGCCGTAGGTGGGATCGAGGGTCCCGGCGGGCGTGTACCTGGCCAGGAGCATCGTCAGCGGCCCGTCGAGCGGCAGGGCGCGCCCTCCGACGGCGAAGCCACCGGTCGACAGGGTGGCGATCGACGTCGCGTCGACCGGGGTCCCCGCCGGCTCGAACGTCGTCGTGGTCCTCCCGCCGACGCCGAACGTCGGGTCCAACGTCCCGCCGGGCAGGTAGCGGGCGAGCGCGACGGCGCCGCCGCTGGTCCCGGCGACGACGAGCCTCCCGTCGGTCTGGAGGGCGACGGCGTTGGCCCGGTCGACGGCGCCGAAGTCGGTTCGCACCTCTCCTCCGCTCCCGAAGCTGGGGTCGGGGGCGCCGTTGGGCAGGTAGCGGAAGATGGCCGCGTCGTCACGCATGCCGTCGATGCCGACGATCACGATCTTCCCGTCGGGCTGCAGGAGGCCGTCCGAGAACGCCGCCTGGTTCGAGCTGCGGACGACGCCGCCGACGCCGAAGGTGGGGTCAAGGCTCCCGTCGGTGCGGTGACGGAGAAGAACGGCGCCGTCGGCCCCAACCGTGATGGCCTTGCCGTCCGGCTGGACGACGAGGTCGGCCGCCACGTCGCCGTCGGTGACGTCGGTCTGGACGATCCCACTCGTCCCGAACCCCGGATCCAGGGCGCCGGCGGCGGCGCCCACGGGCGCGGTCGAAACCAGGCTTCCAAACGTCAGGGCAACCGCCAGCGCATGGCTGATGGCCCTTCTCCTCGACCGCATGGCGACCCCCATCCCCCGGCGGAACGGTGATCCCTGAGCGGACCACCGGTGTCGCCTCGCACCAGTATCGGTGCTCGCCGCCGCTCCGTCGACCGCGCCTGTGCCTTCAGTCCGGCAGCATCGGCACCGTCATGCCCGTCTGTCGACCGAGGAGGACGGCTCGGCTCACCGCCGCCGTCCCGAACCGGTCCCGGACCTCGTCGACCGCCGTGTCGAGCGCGGTGCCGCTGGCTCGGTCGAACGGCAGCGCCAGCTGGACCGGGCGGGCGTCGGCCAGGTTGGCCACGGCCACGCCGACGAGCGTGATGCCCTGCGCCTGGATCAGGGGGAGCGCAGCCGGGAATGCCCACTTCTGGTCCCTCCCTGGACCAGAAGTGGGCAGACCCGAGGGAATTACCCGTTCGTAGGTCGTCCGCACTAGTCCTGACGGGGGGTTCTCCGCCTGCGGTGTGCAACTTGCTCAGGCATCAGGTCGGGGCGCGCCGATGGAGCAGCGCCAAGCCCGCCGACTGACTCGCGAGGTTCCGCCCAGTGATCACGTTTCACCGCCCGGAGCCGCGCTCGGACGAAGTTCCGCCCTCACCGGAGGCTGCCCGCGCGCTACCCGACCAACCGCTCCCACCACCCCTGGCCTCCCTCCTGGAGCTGATCACCGACCGAACCGCCACCATCGCCGTCGTCGGCATGGGCTACGTGGGGCTCCCGCTCCTGCTGGCCGCCCACGCCGAGGGCTTCCCCGCCATCGGCCTCGACACCGACCCGACGAAGGTCGAGTCGCTGCAAGCCAGGCGCTCCTACCTCGTCGACGTCAGCGACCACGAGCTGGCGGGGACCGGCGACGTGCGCTTCAGCACCGAGCACCTGGTGCTCCGGGACGCCGACGTGATCATCCTGGCGGTGCCGACGCCGCTGCGAGAGGGCGCCCCCGACCTCTCGCTCGTGCGGGCGGCGGCCAGCGACGTCGCCCTGGTGCTCCGGCCCGGCCAGCTGGTGGTCCTCGAGTCGACGACCTACCCCGGCACCACCGAGGAGCTCGTGCTCCCGATCCTCGAGTCGAGCGGGCTCGTGACCGGGGTCGACTTCGCCCTGGCCTACTCGCCGGAGCGCATCAACCCCGGCAGCGGGTGGACCCTCCGGGCCACACCCAAGATCGTCGCCGGCCTGGGGGCGGCCGACGCCGAGGTCGCCATCGCCTTCTACGAGACGCTGGTCGACCGGGTGGTGCCGACCTCATCGCTGAAGTCGGCCGAGATGGCGAAGCTGATCGAGAACACGTTCCGCCAGGTGAACATCGCCCTCGTCAACGAGCTGGCCACCATCGCCCCGGCCATCGGGGTCGACCTGTGGGACGCCCTCGCGGCGGCGGCCACCAAGCCCTTCGGGTACATGCCGTTCTGGCCCGGCCCAGGGGTCGGCGGCCACTGCATCGCCATCGACCCGAGCTACCTGTCCTGGAAGGTGGAGCAGCGGCTGGGCTTCGGGATCGGGTTCATCGAGCACGCCCGATCGGTCAACAACCGCATGCCCGCCTTCGTGACGAGCCGGATAAGCGAGGCGCTGAACAGCGTGGGCCGACCCCTGCAGGGCGCTCGCCTCCTGGTCCTCGGCCTCACGTACAAGGCCGGGGTCAACGACGTCCGCGAGTCCCCGGCGCTCAACGTGCTGGGACGACTGCTCTCAGCCGGCGCCATCTGCAGCTATCACGACCCGTACATCCCCAGCGTGGACGTCGGCGGGCGCCGCCAGGGCGACCAACCCCTCTGCCTGCCGCATGAGAACCGGCCGCGACTGGCCTCGGTGGAGCTGAGCGACGAGGTCCTGGCGTCCACCGACTGCCTCGTGATCCTCACGGCCCACCCGACCATCGACTACGCCGCCGCCGTCGCCGCCGCCCCGCTGGTCTTCGACGCCGCCGGGGTGACCAGGGGCAAGCGCGCCGACAAGGTGGTGCTGCTGTGAGCGAAGCGAGCGAGCCGGTGAGGGGCGAGCGTCGCCTGTCTGGACTGAGGAGCGGAGGAGGCGAGCCTTTAGGCGAGCCGGAGGAAGCGACGAGGGATGACAGGCGGTCAGCGAGTCCCGATGTGCGGCGGGGGACACTGTGACCGGCGTCAAGCGGGTGGTGCGGACGTTCTGCCGGCTGGTCATCGCCGTCTACGCGGTGGCGATCCTCGTCCTCGTCTGGCTGACGAAGGACCTCACGTTCGCCAGCCTCACCGCCGACCCGGTGTTCGCCACCTACTCGATCGCCGTCGTGCTCTACGTGCTCGGTCGCTTCGTCTTCGCCCTGGTCTACCGCTCGGTCCCCGACTCGGGGTTCCGGCCGTCGGTCTCGATCATCGTCCCCGCCTTCAACGAGGAGGACGGCATCATCGGCACCATCGAGTCGTGCATGGCCGTCGACTATCCAGCCGCCCTGGTGGAGGTCATCGTCGTCAACGACGGCTCCACCGACGGGACGTGGGCCCGCATGCAGGAGGCCAAGGCCCGGTGGCCCGGGCTGTACGCCATCGACCTCGGCCGCAACTACGGGAAGCGGGGCGCCATGGCCGAGGGGATCCGGCGGTCCAAGGGCGAGGTGCTCTGCTTCGTGGACTCCGACTCCTACCTGAAGGTGGACGCAGTCATCGCCATCACCCAGCCCTTCGCCGATGGGCGCGTCGGCGCCGTGGTCGGGCACGCCGACGTTCGCAACAGCTCGGTGAACTGGATCACCAAGATGCAGCAGGTCCGCTACTACTCGGCCTTCCGCGTGATCAAGGCGTGCGAGTCGCTGCTCTCCGGGTCGGTGACCTGCGCATCCGGGTGCTGCGCCGCCTACCGCCGGTCCGTCGTCGGGCCGCTGCTCGACGCCTGGGAGTTCCAGACGTTCCTGGGCCGCCCGGCCACCTTCGGCGACGACCGGGCCCTCACCAACCGGATCCTGACCAACCACCGGGTGGTGTACCAGGCCTCGGCACAGGCCGAGACCGTCGCCCCCGAGACACTCCGCGTCTTCTTCCGCCAGCAGCTGCGGTGGAAGAAGTCGTGGCTGCGGGAGTCGATGTACGTGCTCCGCTACTTCTGGCGCAAGAACCCGATCGCTGCGCTCTTCACCTACGCCGGCATCGCCTTCCCCTTCATGGCCCCGTTCGTGGTCATCCACGCCGTGGCCGGCCGCTTCGTCGGCGGCGGATCGGTCGGCGGCCTGTGGTTCTACATCATCGGTACCTACGCCATGGCGCTGCTGTACTCGCTCTACTACGCCTTCCAGCGGCCCGACGGGCTCTGGTACCACGGCATGACGTTCGTGGCCCTGTACATGTGCGTGCTCGTGTTCCAGACCTACTGGGGAATGGTGACGATGCGCGACACCCGCTGGGGCACGCGGGCGTCGACGGTCGAGCACGCCCACATCGACCAGTCCGTGCTGACGGCGCTGGAGCCGATCGACCCCGAGACGGCCAGCTGGGCCACGACGAGCGAGTTCGAGCTCATCCCGTGCTGAACCCGCCCCCTGCGCTGAGCGCGCCGCCCGCGCCGAGGATGCGGCTCGGCCAGCTCCTGGCCCGCTGGGTGGCCATCCCGCTCTCGGCCCTGCCCTTCCTGGCCTACGCCACCTTCACGCCGGAGGGCCGCCTGGTGCGGGACCGGGTCGTCGTGGCCGTGGCCCCGCCCTCGCTGCCCAAGCTCTCAGCCAGGCAGAGGGGCAACGCCGAAGCCGTGGCCCCTCGCTACGAGGGGGCCGTGATGGCACTGGCCTACCACGGCATCGGCTCGACGCCAGACGGGGAGGGCGGGTTCGTCGTCTCGCCCGAGCGCTTCGGCGAGCACCTCGCCACTCTCCGGGCCGGCGGCATGAACGTCGTGACGGCCACCGACGTGGACGGCGCCTTCCGGGGCGGCGCACCGCTGCCGCCGAACGCCGTGATGATCACCTTCGACGACGGCCGGGCCGACGCCATGCTCTTCGCCGACCCGCTGCTCAAGCAGGCCCGGATGCGGGCCACCATGTTCGTGATCACCGACGCCGCCTCCCGCTCGGGCGTGTACTACTCGCCGTGGAAGCGGCTGAAGGGCTACGCCCGCTCGGGTCGCTGGGACATCCAGTCGCACACGTCCGGCTCCCACCACGAGCAGCAGGCGGAAGGGGGTGAGCAGCTGCCCGCCCTGACAAGCCTCGGCCGGGGCGAGTCGCTGGCCGAGTACCGGGAGCGGGTCCGCCATGACCTCGACGAGGCGAGCGACACCATCGAGGCCAACCTGGGGCACCGGCCCGTCGCCATGGCCTACCCCTTCGGTGCCTATGGGGCCGACCGCACCAACGACCCGGCCATCCGCGACGTCCTGCGGGAGGAGGTCGCCCGGCAGTACGCCCTCGCCTTCCACCAGGACGACCAGGAGCAGATGCCGCTCGTCACCGGCGAGGCCGACCGGCTGGGCCTCCGCCGCCTGGAGGTCGAGGGGTGGTCGGGGACGCTCCTGCTGCAGCACATCGCCGACGCCGCCCGACGCAGCGGCTTCGCCCCCAAAGCGCCGCTTCCCACGACCCAGGTGGAGGGCGACGCTCAACCGCAAGGGCTCCCGGAGCTGGCCCTCGCCTCACCGGAGCCGGTCGTCTCCGCTGGAACCCAGCCACTGGAGGCAGGACCACCTGCCGCCGCCGACCCGGCCCGCGCCGCACCAGGTGCTGTCGTCGCAGAGCCTGTGGTCACCGAGGTCGCCGGTCGCCTGGCGAACGCAGTTGCGGAGGTGGTTGCGGCGATCCCACCGGTGACTCTCGGCCCGGCTTCGGGCCCGATCCCGACCACGATCGTCCGCCTTCCAACGGTCACGTTGCCACCGCTCCTCACGACGTCACCACCGACGACCAGACCGCCGTCGACGACTCCGACGACCTCACCGCCGACCTCACCGCCGACCACCCGGCCGACGACGACGACGACGAGCTGCCCCACCACCGGCAAGCCCAAGCCGGGCTGCCCACCCCGAGGAGGAACACCCTGATGTGCGGCATCGTCGCAGCCTGCAGTGCAGAACCGGTTCTAGAGCTCCTGCTCGACGGCCTGGCCCGTCTGGACTACCGGGGGTACGACTCCGCCGGCATCGCCCTCGACTCCGACGGCTCCCTGTGGCGCCGCCGCCGGAGCGGTCGCCTCGGCGCCCTCACCGACGCGGTGGCCGACGCACCGTCCTCCGCCACCACCGGCATCGGCCACACGCGGTGGGCGACCCACGGGGAGCCCACCGAGGTCAACGCCCATCCGCACGTCGACTGCTCCGGGCGGCTGGCCGTCGTCCACAACGGCATCGTCGAGAACCACCGTGACCTGCGGGCCAGGCTGCTCGGCGAGGGCCACCAGGTGGCGTCGCAGACCGACACCGAGGTGCTGGCCCACGGCATCGAGGACTGGCTGGCCCAGGGCCTCACCCTGGCCGAGGCGGTGCGGCTGACCCTGGCTGCCGTCGAGGGTGCGTGCGCCATTGCCGTGATGAGCGTCGACCACCCGGGCCTGGTGGTGGCCGCCCGGCAGGGCTCGCCGCTGGTCATCGGGCGGACCTCGAACGCCGGGCTCGTGGCCTCCGACGTCACTGCCCTGCTGCCCCACACCTCGGAGATCTACGCCCTCGAGGAGGGCCAGGTCGTCGAGGTCAGGGCCGGGCGCCTCGAGGTGGTGTCGCCCTGCGGCGGCCAGCTGCGCCGTGAGCGACGGGGGGCGGGATGGACCTCGGAGTCCGCTGAGCGCGGGCGCTTCCCGGACTTCATGCTGAAGGAGATCCACGAACAACCTCGGGCCATCGCCGCGACGCTGCAGGGTCGCCGGCCCGGCGATCCCGTCCTCAATGCCGCCGCCCTGCAGTCCCTCGACCTCGCCACCATCCGCCGGGTGCTGCTGGTCGGCTGTGGGACGAGCCTGCACGCGGGCATGGCGGTTCGCCCGGCGATCGAGGCCTGGGCCCGCCTGCCGGTCGAGTGCGAGATCGCATCCGAGCTCCGCTACCGACCGCTGCCCGTCGACCCGAGCACCCTGGTGGTGGGCATCAGCCAGTCGGGCGAGACCGCCGACACGCTGGGCGCCCTCCGCCATCTGCGCAAGGGCGGCGGGCCGGTGCTCGCCCTCACCAACGTGGTGGGCTCGGCCATGGCGCGCGAGGCCAGCGCGGTCCGGTACACCCAGGCCGGGCCCGAGATCGGGGTGGCGGCGACCAAGACCCACGTGGCCCAGGTCGTCGCTCTCCAGGAGCTGGCTCTGGCGCTGGCCACGGCCCGGGGGACACTCGCCCCGGCCAGCGTGGCTCAGCTGGCCGCCTGGCTTCGCGACCTTCCGACGCAGGTCTCCAAGGTGCTGGCCGGAGCGGAGGACATCTGCGGCGTCGCCCGCCGATTCGTGGACGTGCGCGACTTCTTCTTCGTCGGCCGCGGCACCGGCCACGCCGTCGCCCTGGAGGGGGCGCTCAAGCTGAAGGAGATCGCCTATGTGCGCGCCGAGGGCTGCGCCGCCGGCGAGCTGAAGCACGGGCCGATCGCCCTGATCGAGCCCGGCGTCGTCGTCGTCGCCATCGTGGGGACCGGCGAGCTGCGGACCAAGATGCTGTCCAACATCGCCGAGATGCGGACCCGTGGCGCCACCATCGTGGCCGTGGGTGCCGAGGGAGACGACGAGGTCTTCGAGGTCGCCGACCACGTGCTCCGCGTCCCCCGGCAGCCTGTCGGCGCCGAGCTGCTGTCGCCGGCGGTGGAGGCGGTGCCCCTCCAGCTGTTCGCCTACGCGCTGGCCAAAGCTCGGGGGCTGGACGTTGACAAGCCCCGCAACCTGGCCAAGACGGTGACCGTCGAGTAGCCACGACGTGCCGAGGCGCCGCCCCGGTCCACTTGGGAACCAGTGAGCAAGCGTTCGTCAAG
>JBKJUI010000131.1:0-3899 GCA_046590775.1 Acidimicrobiales bacterium | reverse complement strand
CTGAAGCGGATGGGCCTCACCCGGGTCGTCCTCGATCCGGGCGGCGTGGTAGGCGTCGGAGACGAGGACGACCCGGGTGAGGCCCATCCGCTTCAGGAAGGCGGCCGAGTCGGCCAGGCTCTGGAAGCTGGACCGACCGTGCACCTCGCGGAGGATCTTGTTCTCCGGGATCCCTTGGCCCATCAGGTAGGTGGCCGAGGCCGATGCCTCGGTGAAGCGGTCGCCGGGCTGCTTGCCGCCGGTGACGACGACCCGGGCGCCGACGTCCTTCTCCCACAGCTGGACGACGTGGTCGAGGCGGGCCCGGAGGGCGGGTGACGGGCGACCGTCGTACTGGGCGGCGCCGAGCACCACGATGGCCTCGGCCGGCCGGGCGCCGTCGTGGTGGGCCGCCCGCCACACGGTGGCGAACGTGGCCGCCAGGTAGACGAGGGGCAGCAGGATGACGGCCAGCAGCCCCAGCCGGGCCAGGCGCCTCCGGCCGCTCATGCGGCCGGGGGGGGAACCCGCCCGATCGCCGCACGGACCCGGCGGACGGCCTCATCCCGCCCCAGCACCACGACCGACTCGAACAGCGGGGGCCCGACGGCCCGTCCTGTTACGGCCACCCGCACCGGCGCCTGCGCCTTCTTCAGGTTCAGGCCGGCGGCCTCGCCGGCCGACAGGACCACGGCCTTCACCGCCTCGGGGTCCCAGTCGGACTCAGCCCACCCGTCGGCCACGGTGCCGAGAAGCGACGCAGTGGTGCCCGTCGTCTGGCGCACCGCCTTCTCCCAGGAGACGTCGTCCCACGCCGGCTCGTCGATGTAGAGGAAGTCGACCATCGGCGCCACCTCGTCGAGCCGCACGACCCGCGTCTGGACCTCGGGAAGCAACGGTCGCACCCGCTCGGGGTCCCAGTCCCCCAGGAAGGGCCGCACCCGGTCGGCAAGCTCGTCGGCCGGGAGCTCGCGGATGGCGTCGCCGTTGAAGGCGTCGAGCTTCCTCAGGTCGAAGAAGGCCGAGGAGGCCACCACGTCGGCCAGCGAGAACTCGTTGACGACGTCGGCCACGCGGAACCGCTCACGCCCATCGGGGGGCGACCAGCCGAGCAGAGCCAGGAAGTTGCCCATGACCTCGGGCAGGTAGCCCTCGTTGCGGTACTGCTCGAGCGACACCTTGTCCCGGCGCTTGCTGAGCTTCTGGCGCTTCTCGTTGACGATCAGGGGCAGGTGGGCGAACACCGGCAGCGGCGCCTCGGGGGCGATGGCCTCCCACAGCAGCTGGTACTTGGGGGTGTTCGACAGATGGTCCTCGCCCCGCACGACGTGGGTGATGGCCATGTCGAGGTCGTCGACGACGTTGGCCAGCAGGAACAGCGGGTCGCCGTTCCCCTTCAGAAGTCCGAAGTCCTCGATCACCTCGTTCGGGAAGGTGGGCTCGCCCCGGATGAGGTCGACCACGGTGGTCGAGCCGGCGTCGGGCGACCGGAAGCGCAGCGCCCGGCCGGGAGCCCGCTCGAGGCCACGGTCGCGGTCGCGCCCGTCGTACGGCTCGGGCTTGTCGTCGGCAGCCAGCGGCATCGGGTCGGACCAGTAGGCCTGGCCGGTACCGGCCAGCTCGAGGGCCGCCTCGACATGCCGCTCGCGGCGCTCCGACTGGAGGAAGGGGCCCTCGTCCCAGTCGAGGCCCAGCCACTCCATCGACCGCTGGATCCCGTCGATGGCTTCGACCAGGTTGCGGCCCCGGTCGGTGTCCTCGATGCGGAGGACGAAGGTGCCGCCGGTGCGGCGAGCCTCGAACCAGTTGAAGAGCGCGGTGCGGGCGGTGCCGACGTGGAACAGCCCGGTGGGGGACGGCGCGATGCGCAAGCGAGGGCCGGACATCTCGACCGGGAAGGCTAGTGGCGCCATCCAGAGGGTCCCGGGAGGGTTGACTCAGAGGACGAGCAGCGAGCGCCAGCTCGACAGGCGCTCGCGCCCCTGCTGCGGCGTGAGGCGGAGCGTGGCCTCGGGGACGGCGTCGGCGATGCCGCGCTGGTCCCAGTAGTGGTGGCCGCAGGCGTTGAAGAGCGGCCGCCGGGCCTCGATGAGGTCGGCCGGCGCCCCGCCGAGAAAGCCCCAGAGCGTGAAGGCCAGCTCGAAGTCGTAGATCATCGGCGCCCGCCCGAACAGGGCTGAGCGCTTGGTCCCGACGGCGAAGCAGCCGGCGGTGGCGTCCTCGGCGCTGATGCCCTCGGTCAGCTCCAGCTTGTCCTTGAAGCGACGGGCCAGCTTCAGCCCGTAGCCGAGGTCGGGGCCGGTGGTGCCGAGGTGGGAGCGGGCGGTGCGCTCGGGCCCGTGGAGGTCGGCGGGGCGGTCGGCCCGCCACCCGACGGCCGGCGGCAGCCGGTCGGCCTTGCGCACGCGTTCGGACGGGATCACCGGGACGTACTCGGGCTGAGCCACTGTGTCGCAGTCTGGCAGAGGACCCGTCCGGCAGGCGAGCGTTCCTCAGGCCGGGACGAGCAGGTCCTCGACCGTCAGGCGCAGGCGGGCCGACCGGCACTCGGGCGGGCAGCCCGGACCGTTGGGGCGGTGCCGGCCCGGGGCCACCTTCGCCCGGGCCACGTCGGCTCCCCCACCGGCGACCCGCACGACGACCTCAACATCGTCACCCACCTCGAGGCCGTCGAGGAAGAGCTCGTTGGGTGCCCGTTCGTCCGCCGTCGAGCACGCTGCGCCGACGCAGGCCTCGAGCGGACGCTCGCCGGGCTCGTCGACCACCACGGAGATCCGGCTCATGCACCCGATCTCGGTGCAGGAGCGCGTCGATGCGACCGAGCCGCACCCCGCCAGCGACATGCCCAGCGCCAGGCTGGCCAGCGGCCGGAGGACCACCGGTCAGGCCGCCGGCGCCGTGTCGATCAGGGCGTAGGTGAGGGAGTCGACCAGCGCCTCCCACGAGGCGGTGATGACGTTCTCGCCGACGCCGATCGTGGTCCACGAGCGGTCGCCGTCGGTGGAGTCGATCAGGACCCGGGTGATGGCGGCGGTGCCGGCGGCCGAGTCGATGACGCGCACCTTGTAGTCGGTGAGGTGGACCCGGGCCAGGTCGGGGTAGCTGGCCTGCAAGGCCTTGCGCAGGGCGGCGTCGAGGGCGTTGACCGGTCCGTTCCCCTCGCCCGTCTCGACCACGCGCTGGCCGTCGACCCGCAGCTTCACGGTGGCCTCGGCGTCGGTGGCGTCGACGTGGGTCCGGTACGACTCCACCTCGAAGAACGTGGGCACCAGGCCGGCGGCCCGGCGGATGAGCAGCTCAAGGGAGCCGTCGGCCACCTCGAAGTGGTAGCCCTGGTTCTCGAGGGTCTTCAGCTGGTCGAGCACGATGGCCACCACGGCGCCGTCGGGCTCGAGCCCCAGCTCGTTCATCTTGATGACCAGGGTCTGGCGGCCGGCCAGCTCGCTGACCACGAAGCGGGTGCCGTTGCCCACCATCTGCGGGTCGACGTGCTCGTAGGCGTCGGGGCGGCGGGCGATGGCCGAGACGTGGAGGCCGGCCTTGTGGGCGAAGGCCGACTGACCGACGTACGGAGCCTGCGGGTCGGGCGCCTGGTTGACCAGCTCGGCGATGTGGTGGCTGACCGACGTGAGCCGTTCGAGCCGCTCGGGCGGGATGGTCTCGACCCCCAGCTTGAGCGCCAGGTTGGGGATCACCGTCGACAGGTTGGTGTTGCCCGTCCGCTCGCCGAGCCCGTTGACGCAGCCCTGCACCTGGGTGGCGCCGGCCTGAACGGCGGCGAGGGCGTTGGCCACCGCACAGCCGGTGTCGTCGTGACAGTGGATCCCGAGCGGCACGCCCACCTCGCGGTGCACGGCCGTGACGATCTCGAAGATCTCGTGCGGCAGCGTGCCTCCGTTGGTGTCGCACAGGACCAGGCG
>JBKJUI010000326.1:0-3389 GCA_046590775.1 Acidimicrobiales bacterium | reverse complement strand
GTCGTAGGCGGAATCCTGCTCGATGAGCGTGCGGACCAGCCACAGGTAGGCCTGCGGCACGGTCTCGGCATCGACGTTTTCCGTGTGCTCCAAGAGCCAGAACCCCAACGGCGCCAGGACCAGGACAAACAGCGCCAGACCCGCGAGCTGCATGCTGCGCCGGCTGATGCCGCGCACCGCCCGTTCCTGCTTGGTCGTCCCCTGCGCTTCGGCGTCGGCCATCGATCCCTGCCTCACTCCGCCCACGACCTGACCGCCGAAGTTAGTCGGCTGCGTCGAGCTCCGAGATTGTTTGAGGTGCGGGCCCCAGCGTTACCCGAGGTGACGAATCGCCGCCCGACGAAAGCGTCGCTCGATCATCGAGTTGCGCGTAGCGGCGAAACGTCGGCTTCTCCTCGTCGGGCTCATTGAGCGCGGCATCGACCAGCCGCACGTAGGCGTGGCTCACCGCCTCGCGGAACGGGACACCTGCGAAGGTGAGGTCCAGAGCCTCGAGGCCGTCGAGCACGGCGTCGGGGTGGGCGGGATCGGCCTGCTGGACATCGCCCGCCGGCGGAGGCAGATCGCCGGGCTGGGGCATGGACGAGCCGTTGAACGGCCACCACTGGGCAACCTCGTCGGCCGTTTCATCGAGAACCGACGAGCCCCGGAGCGGATCGAGGATCTCGTCACGGGTCCCGTCCCTGCCAGGCGAGCAGCAGCCAGGGTCGGTGTCGAGCTGGTCGGCGAACACGTACAGCACCGCGGCGATGTGCTTGCACGGGTTCTCCCAGTCGGGGCAGCTGCAGCGGGCGCGCAGCTCCTTCCACGTCCGCGGGAACAGCGCGACCCCCGCTGCGCGGAACACCTCCTCCAGGTCGGCCGGCACCTCGCCGGCGAGGAGCTGAGCCGCGAATCCGACCTTGGCCCGCATGGCTGCGTCGATCGCCTGCCACTGCGCCGGGGTGGGCTCCGGTAGTGAGACGGCGACGAGATGGGGAGTGCGGCGCGACCCCTGGACCTGGGCGGCGATCGTCGCCGCATGCACGTCGAGGCTCACGACCTGCCCGGAGCGGGCGTACCGCCGACCCCGCTGCATGCGCGTCCCGAGGCCGTATGACTCCAGCACCTCCACGAAGCGCCGCGACCACCACGTCGCCGCCATCGCCCCTCGCCGGCGCGACGTGACCAGCCCGCCCTCGGCCGGCAGCGGGACCGATGCGGGGTACCGCTGCCAGGGATCGCTGGGCCAGGTCCCGCTTGCGGGTGATCATCTCGTCGATGCGTTCCTCCACGGTGCCGAGGGTCACCAGCTTGTGGACCTGGACGGTCCGCCGCTGGCCGATGCGGTAGGCGCGGTCGGTGGCCTGGTCCTCCACCGCCGGATTCCACCACCGGTCGAGGTGGATGACATGGGGATGGGGCCGTGAGGTTGAGCCCGGTCCCGCCGGCCTTGAGCGAGATGAGAAACAGCTGCGGGCCCTCGGGCTCCTCGAACCTCCGCACCATCTCGTCGCGGGCCGGGCGCCGCACGCCCCCGTGGAGCCACAGCGCCTCGGTGCCGAACCGCCGTTGCAGGTAAGGCACCCGCAGCTCGCCCCACGCCTTGAACTGGGTGAAACACAGCACCTTGTCGCCCTCTTCCAGGATCTCCTCGAGCAGCTCCTCGGTGCGGGTGAGCTTGCCCGAGCGGCCGCGGAGCGGTGATCCGTCGGCCTGGAAGTGGGCCGGATGGTTGCACACCTGCTTGAGCCGCAGCAGCCCGGCCAGGACGAGCCCCCGGCGGCTCATGCCCTCGGCCTCCTCCGCGCCGGCGAGGAGGTCGTCGACGACGGCCTGGTAGAGCGTCGCCTGCTCGCGGGTGAGCGGGCAGCGGTCGACCGTCTCGATCTTGTCCGGGAGGTAGGTGATGATCGAGCGGTCGGTCTTCAGCCGGCGCAGGACGAATGGCCCCGTGGCCCGCCGGAGCAGCTCGGTGGCCTCCGCGTCGTTGTCACGCTCGATGGGCAGGGCGAAGCGCTCCCGGACCGTGCGCTCCGAGCCGAGCAGTCCGGGGTTGAGCACCTGCATACCAGCGCGCAGAAGATCCCGGCCGGGGCGGCCCCGCTCGTCCCGACTGACGCCAGGAGCGCCGCGACCCGAATCGGGTCGATCTCCACCCACTGGCCCCACAACCGCACCAGCGACCGTTTGGCGTCGACGGCACGGGCCAACGCGGCGAGGTCGGCCTTGGTCAGCCGCTGCTCCCCGAGCGCGGCCTCCCAGCTGAAGGCGACAATGGCATCGATGCCCAGTCCGCCGGGTGTGGCCGACGAGGACGGCGACTGCTTCGTCACCTTGGCCCGCACGCCGAGGCGAGGGCGGTGGGACCACCAGGACGGGAGCAGGACGCCGATTCCCGCATCGTCGAGGGCTCCGGCACGTTCCCGTAGGAGCCGGATGACCGACGCGCCGTCCAGGACCAGACTGTCCGGAGCCGCTTCGTCAAGGACCGCGCCCAGCTCGGGCGCCAAGCGCACCATCCGATCGAGGGAGGTGAGGACCTCCTCGACCGCCGACGGGCCGAACGGCGACCGGCCAGCCCAGACATCGCCCAGCGGGAGCACCGGGCTCGGCTCATCTCGGTCCTGAGCCAGCAGTTCCACCGCCCACCCGTCGCCCAGCGCCGGCTCCCGCACGCGCATGCAGAGCCCCACCCGGCCCTCGACGACGGCGCCACTGCGAACCCACGAGGCGATCGCTTCGGCGAGGGCGCGCACCTTGGCCCGGTCGAGCGAGGCGGGGAGCCACGGGTCGGGCGAGACCAGCGACCGGGCCCAGGCGTCGGCGACCGCCGGCCGACCCCCGCGCTTGGGCACGAGCGCCAGCTTCTCGCCGGCGGGCCGCCCTCGGACCATCACGTCGACCGCCTCGGCCAGCCGGTCCACGGCCCGGCGCTGGCCGTCGACCGACTGGTCGATCACCAGGCTGGCGACCAACGACCGGTGCGACGCTGCAGGCATCGGCCACCACCAGGAGCGGCCCCGCCCGTCGGGATCGACTGTCAGCCCGGGCACGACCCGGCCGGCGGCGACCATGGCCCGGGCGACGTCCTCGAAGGCGTCCTCCTCAGGCTCGACGGCCGTCGTCACAGACTGGCGAACCACGGCGCACATCATGCCCGCCCTCCAGCAGCGGAGGAAGGATCACGGCGGGCCGTACGGAGCCGGCGAACGGACGCGCGGCAGGGCGGACGTCCCCCCTGACCTACACGCTTCGTGTCGATCCGTGTACGCTGGATCCGTGGGTTCGCAGCGGCTCAACATCACCCTCGACGAAGCGCAGGCGGCGAAGCTCTCCCGTCTCGCCGCCTGCGCTTCGTCGAGGGTGATGTTGAGCCGCTGCGAACCCACGGATCCAGCGTACACGGA
>JBKJUI010000306.1:0-3599 GCA_046590775.1 Acidimicrobiales bacterium | reverse complement strand
CGTCCGACCTCGCTGGCGAAGATCTCCTCGATCCGCTCGGACACGTCGGATCGTCCGCTGTGCCCTGCGCCGGCGGCGAGGAGGCGTCGGCGTCCGTTCGGGCTCGCCAGGTGGTGTTCGATCGCTTCGCGGGTCAACTCGCTCACAGTGGATCCACGACGCTCGGCCTCGTGGCGGAGCCGGGCATCCAAGTCGTCGGGCAGCTTGACCGTCGTCCGCTTCATGGTATGTCAGCATACCCTCACCGCCGTCCCTGCTACGACCAGGCAGGCCTCCGTCGGCGAAGGCACCCAAGCCAGCCCTCGACAGAGCGTGCGGGCCAACCTCCCGTTCGTCTTCACCCGCCACCACGTGCGCCACGAGGCGCCATCAACCGTGCTGGGTGAAAGGACCCGCCTACAGGCTGTCGCAGCAGCGGCCGCTGGCCGCCTGGTGCCACACCCTCCACAACACCTACCAGAGCGACACCGGCCCCACCGACCTGGCCACCCTCACCCTGCTTCGCGACCCCTCGTAGGGGGCGCCTGCCCTTCCCTGCCGCCCAAGCCGGAGTGCATGGCGACTGCACGCCGGTCAGATCCCGCCGTCTGCCGATCCTGCTGGCGTTCTGGCCAGGGCCCGGGCCAGCTCGGCCACGGTGGGGGCCTCGAACACGGCGCCGACGGCGATCGTGCGGTCGAGGGCGTCGGAGAGGCGGGCGGCGATCTGGGCTGCGGCCAGGGAGTGGCCGCCGAGGGCGAAGAAGTCGTCATCGGCGCCGACCTGAGGAAGGTCCAGGACCTCGGCCCACACGGCGGCCACCACGCCCTCGAGACCGGCTTCGGGAGCGACGAACGGGGTCTCGCCCGGCGAGCCGAAGCGCTTTCGCAGCTCGGCCTTCACCACCTTGCCCGAGGCGTTGCGGGGCAGCTGCTCGACGAGCACGATCCGTCGCGGCACCTTGTGCTCGGCCAGCCGGGTCCGCACCACGTCCTGCAGCTCGCGCTCGGTGGCCCCGCCCGCTCCGGACAGCACGACAGCAGCGGCCACGTCCTCGCCGAGGACGGGGTGGGGCACACCGAACACTGCGGCCTCGACCACGGCCGGGTGCTCGCTGAGGGCGTCCTCGACCTCGACCGAGGAGATGTTGCGCCCGCCAGAGATGACGATGTCCTTCTTGCGGTCGTCGAGATGCAGGTGCCCCTCCGGGTCGAGGTGGCCGAGATCGCCCGAGCGGGCCCAGCCGTCGACGAACACCGCGGCGGTGGCCTCCGGGTCCCGGTAGTACAGGCGGCTCGGCGTGTCCCTGCGCCGCAGCCAGACCTCACCCACGTCGCCGACCGACCGCGCCGTGCCGTCATCGGCGGCGATCCGCAGCTCGGTCTCCCCCACCGGAAGGCCGACCGACGACGGACGGTCGGGGTCCCAGCGGGTCAGCGTTCGGGCCGAGCCCGCCTCGGTGAGGGCGTAGGCGTTCCACAGCGAGGCCGAGGGGAAGGCGGCGGCGAGGCGGGCGAACAGCGCCGGAGGCGCGTGGGCCGAGGAGAGGATGACCCGCCGCACCGAGGAGAGGTCGGCGAGCCCCACGGCATCGGAGGCGACCAGCACCTGGGCCATGGCCGGCACCAGCTGCAGGCGGGCCACCTCGTGGCGGTCGACCAGGTCGCACAGCAGCACGGGGTCGAAGGCGGGCAGGGCGATGGCCGTTCGCCGGGCGATGCGCAGCGGCACCCGCAGCGTCTCCTGCCCGGCCTGGGTGCCGATCGGGAAGCAGTGCAGGAACGACACCGGATCGGTCGAGGTGGCCGCCCCGTCGGTGGGCAGGTCGTGGGCCAGCAGGTTGCGGGAGGTGCAGGCCACGCCCTTCGGCGTCCCGGTGGTGCCCGAGGTGTAGAGGATCTCGGCCAGCTCATCCTGGTCGACCGGCACCTGAAACGTTCCATCGGACTGGCCGCGCTCGAGCTCGCCAAGCTCCATCGCCCCCGCTCCGACCACCATCGCCGGCTCGGCGTGGGCCAGGATCCGGTCGAGCTCCGGCCCGGCGAAGCGGGAGCCGAGGGGGACCGCCACGGCACCGGCCTTCAGGACGGCGAGGTAGGCCACGGCATGGTCGTCCCAGCGGTGCTCATCGAAGAGCAGGGCCGCTCGCTGGCCAGGCCCGATCCCCCGCGCCACCAGCCCCCGTGCGGCGGCGTTGGAGCGCGCCTCCCACACTCCAAGGGTCAGCGGCTCGCCGCCACCCACCCGCAGGGCCACCGAGTCGGGATCGGCGGCGGCCCGCTCGCGGAGCAGGTCGGGGACGACGATCGCCGCCGATCCGGCGCTCATCGGCCCGGCTGCAGCAGCTCGATCGTGACCCCGTCGACCACGCGGAGGTAGGCGAGGCGGGAACCGGCACGGGGTCCGGAGGCCACGTCGATCGGCCGCTCGCTCACCGGCGTCGCCCCGCAGGCGACGGCGTGGGCGTGGGCGGCATCCATGTTCTCGACCAGGAGGCACAGGTGCACGTTCCCCGGGTGGGCGGTTCCGGGGTCATAAGGGGCCTCGTCCCGGTCCAGGTACTGCAGCAGCTCGAGGGCGGCGCCCCCCGGGAGGTCGATCCAGCACGAGTCGATGCGGATCCCGTCGTAGCCGACCATGGTGCCCAGCTGCGGTCCCTGCAGGACACGGCGGTCGCGGGCGGTGGCGCCGAGCAGCCGCTCCCAGAACCCCACGGAGCGGTCGAGGTCGACCACCGTGACGCCGACGTGGTGGACGGCGCCCCAGCCTGAGGCCGACGTCCCGGAGGCGACGGCGGCCGCGGCCACGACACCTTCCTCGCTGCCGCACACGTTGAGTCCCTCAGTCGCTCTCGGCCTGGGCTTCGACCTCGCCCAGCGCCTCGTCGAGCAGGGCAACGCCGGCCAGCGCCTGGCGCTCGCTGATCACGAGCGGCGGGGTGAGCCGGAGGATGGGCCCGGCACCGGCGACGAGCACGCCGCGGGCGGCCAGGGCCAGCAGCAGGCGCCGGGCGGTGGCCGGGGCGATGGGCGTCTTGGCCGCCCGGTCGCGCACCAGCTCGAGGGCCATGAGCATGCCGACCCCGCGCACGTCGCCGATCAGCGGGTGGTGCTCGGCCAGCTGGCGCAGGGCGGCGAGCATCCGGGCGCCCACGCGGCGCCCGTTCTCGAGGACCGACCCGTCGGCCAGCATCCCGAGGGTGGCCACCCCGGCGGCGCACGCCAGGCCGCCGCTGGCAAAGGTGGAGGCGCCGGCACCAGGCTGGCCGAAGGGAAGGGCGTCGAGCACCTCGCGGCGGGAGGCGATGAGCGAGATCGGATAGCCCGAGGCCAGCCCCTTGCCGGCCAGCAGCACGTCCGGCACGACCCCAGATCCCTCGAACGCCCACATCGGCCCGGTGCGCCCGACGCCGGTGAGGATCTCGTCGAAGATGAGCAGGGCACCGGTGCGGTCGCACAGCCGTCGGAGGTGGGCCAGGAACTCGGGCGGGTGGGGGATCACTCCGCCCACCCCCTGCACGGGCTCGATGATGACGGCGGCCAGCCGCTGCTCGCTGGACTGCTCGTAGACGCGGTCGACCAGACCGGCGCACGCCACCGCGCACCGGTCACGGGTGAGGC
>JBKJUI010000081.1:0-4552 GCA_046590775.1 Acidimicrobiales bacterium | reverse complement strand
GCAGGGAGGAGGTGTGCCGGCGGCGACAGCGCGACCGACCCGCCGAGAGGGGATCACCTTCCACCGCCCCTGGGCCTTCTGGGCGGGGAGCGCGGCCATGACGGTGGGGGTGCTTTTGCACCTTCCCATGTACGCGGGCGCTCGGGAAATGGGCTACAGGCTGGTCGGCATGCCTGTAGACGGGCCTATGAAGGTCGGCATGGCCCTGGTACTGATTGGTATCTGCGCCACGTTCTACGGGCTCCTTCCTTCGTTGTCGGCGGCGCCCAGGGCCGCTTCGGGCCTTCGCGTCAGGGCCCTTGACGACGCCAAGTTGTCGCCGGCGCACATCGGCCTGCTGGTGGTCATGGCCATCGCCGTCACCATCGACGTGATGAAGCCGGTGACGCTGAGCTTCGTGGCCCCCGGTTTTGGCAAGGAGTATGGGCTCAAGTCGGCCCTCAACCCGGGCGGGAGCGTACCGGTCGCCCTCCTCCCGCTGGCCGGGATCACCGGCACGGTTCTCGGCTCGCTCATCTGGGGCTGGCTCGGCGATCGCATCGGGCGGAGGGCGTCGATCCTGCTGGCCGGGGTCCTGTTCATCGCCACGTCGGTATGCGGCTCGATGCCCGACTACCGGTGGAACCTCTTCATGTGCTTCGTGATGGGCCTGGGCGTGGGCGGCATGCTTCCCATCACCTTCGCCCTGCTGGCCGAGGCCATTCCCGCCCGTCATCGGGGCTGGCTGATGGTTCTCGTCGGCGGTGACGTCGCCGGCGCCTACATCATCACGAGTTGGTTGTCCGCCGAGCTGACGCCGACCTACGGCTGGCGCATCCTGTGGCTGCTCGGGCTCCCGACCGGCGTCCTTCTCTTGCTACTCAACCGGTGGATTCCCGAGTCGCCACGGTTTCTTCTCCAGAACGGCCGGGAGGCCGAGGCCCGAGCCGTCATGACCCGCTATCGGGCCGAGGTAGTCGAGGAGGCCCACTCTGACCTGGAGGTGGAGGACCACGTCCGCAGCGGATGGGCCCAGCTCTTCATCGGGCCGTTCCGGGGCCTCAGTCTCGTGATCGGGCTTTTCGGGCTGGGTGTAGGGCTGGTCACGTTCGGATTCCAGCTCTGGATTCCATCGAACCTGCAGAAGCTCGGCTTCGACGAGGTGACCTCGGCCACCATCCTGCGGGACTCGGCCCTACTCGGCCTACCTGCCACCTTCGTGATTGCCTGGCTCTACGGGTTCTGGAGCAGCAAGAAGACGATGATCCTCCTGGCACTGATCACCGCCCTCTCCCTGGCCGGCTTCGTGCTTCTAGGGGACCAGGTGGCCGACAACCGTACCCGGCTCGATCTGTTGCTGATCCTGCCCATCACCGGCATCAGCTCCATCCTCGCCGTCCTCGTGGCCTATGCCTCGGAGACCTTCCCCACCCGCATCCGGTCCCGAGGCACCGGCCTCGCCGCCGGGGCCAGCAAGTTCGGTGGGGTCGTCATCATCGCCCTGGTGGTGGCCGGGGCCACTGCGCCCTCGATCTCGACGACCGCGCTGCTGGGCGCCATCCCCCTGACGCTCGGGGCGGGGGCCATGGCCGTCTACGGCGTGGAGACCCGCCGCCGCCAACTCGAAGAGATCACCGCCGAGGAGCTGAGCCTGAGCCGGGCGGTCGGAGGCGCATGGGTGGAGCACGGAGGCGGCCGTGCCGACGACTGAGATGGGGGGCCCGGTGAGTAAGGTCGCAGCCGGGCAAGCTTCGGACATGGCTGAACTTACGCTCCCGAATCCGCCGCCTCCGGGCCTCCTGCACCGGGTCGCGACCGGGTTCGGGCTTCTGGCTCTCCTGGCCAGCGCCCTCTTTGGCGGCAACGTGGCTGGGATGCGCGAGCGCTTTCTGGGCTCGGAATCACCCGAGGTCCGCCCTGCGGCGGTCAGCCGGGCAACCGAGGGGTCGACGTCGCCGAATGAAGGCCCTCCCTCCTCCGTGGCGCCCAAGCAGTCTGCGCTCCGCTCCCAGCCCTGGTGGCAGAGCGTGACAAAGCTGGAAGGGACAGGATCCGTGGCCGCGCCCCCGTTTGCCATCAACGCCGACGCCGTGCAGTGGCGGGTGAAATGGGCATGTGAAAGTGGCCAGCTCGTTGTGCGCGCCCCCGAGCAGCGCCGACCGGTGGTCGAGGCCGCCTGCCCGGGAAGCGACACCGGCTACGGCATCCCGAAAGGCAACGTCAGCCTGCAAGTCACCGCCTCCGGGCCCTGGCAAATGCAGGTCGACCAGGCCGTCGAAGTCCCCCTCTTCGAGCCGCCGTTGCCGGCCATGAACGCCCCCGGAGCCCGTCAAGTGCTCACCGGCTCGCTCTACCGCATCGACCAGGTGGGGACCGGGACGGTGACGGTCTACCGGCTGCCTGACGGTAGCCACGCCGTTCGGCTCGACGACTTCTTCGTTACCGCCAACAGTGATCTGGAGCTGCAGTTCAGCCCGCTCGAGGCGCCACGCTCCACCAAACAGATCACCGACAACGACCGGTCGCCGTCGATCGGAGTGCTCGACGTGACCACCGGCTCCCTCAACTTCACGGTACCCGCCAACGTGGACCCCACCCGGTTCCGGTCGTTCGTCATCTGGTGTCAGGTGGCCAACAGCGCCTACGCCGCGGCAACCTTGAGGCCGGCGTGACCGCCCCCACCGTGGCCGCTCCCGCGGTGAGCCGGCCCCACGTGACGCTGCGAGGAGAGGAAATCCCGATTGTCCTCCCCAGTCGCCGTGATCCGCGCTTCAAGCTCTCCTCCGTCGTCATCACCCTTCACGTACTGGGTCAGACCCTCCTCGACTGGAAGGTGTCGATCGCCCAGATTCTGATAACGATGCTGCTGTGCGGGGTGATCGAGTTCGTTCTCACTTTCCGGAGCCAGCGCATCATCGCCTGGCCGGCCAGCGGCATTCTCACCGGCAGCAGCGTGGCCCTGATCCTGCGGGCCTCCGGCACACGCCATGGCGACTGGTGGAGCCTGCGTGGGATCCAGTGGTTCATCCTGGCCGGACTCATCTCCTTGCTGGCCAAGCACCTCATCCGCCCCACCGGCAAGCACCTCTTCAACCCCTCGAACATCGGCATCGTCTGGTGTCTGCTGGTGATCGGTCCCAACCACGTCTTCGCCCAGTACCTGTGGTGGGGGCCGAGCCACATCGGCCAGGTACTGGCCTATGCGGTGATCATCGGCGGCGCCATCTGGATCCTGCGAGCGGTGCGCATGATCCCCATGGCCGTGTCGTTCCTCGTCACCTTCGCGGTGCTGACCGGGAGCTTCGCCCTGGGCGGGCACAGTTTCATCGCCATCTGGCACGTGGGAGAGATTCGCGGGCTCGAATACTGGGTCAACCTGGCCTTCTCGCCCGAGGTCCTGGTCTTCGTCTTCTTCATGATCTCCGACCCCCAGACCGCTCCGAAGCCGCCGCTCGGGCGGGCGATCTACGGGGCCGCCACGGCAACGGTTGCCGCTTCGCTCATCTACTTTCAGACCACCGAGTTCGGCATCAAGGTGGCCATCCTGTCCAGCCTCACCGTGGTCTGCGCCGTAGTCCCGTTCATCGAGGCGTGGTGCCGTCGCCGGCAGATTCCACAGGCCACTCCGTTGGATGACGAGCGGCGGGGGACTTCGGCGCTCCCAAGACGGGTGCTGGTGGCCGTCCGTCGGCCCGCGGTCATTGCCGCGCTCATCGTTGCGGTGGCTGCGCCCATCGACACCATGGCCCTGGCCAACAACAAGCAGGTCGTCCTCATCGAGCGGGGTGAGGTCGGCAAGGCCAATGCCCAGTAATACGGGCTGCGTAGTTCGCAACCTGAACGGGGTGGCGGATCGGTAGGACCTTCATCGATAGCGACGTCGGAATGACATCGCCGGCCTTGCGCACTGAGACCCGGGCAAGCGAGTGGGCAGGCAACGTCGCAGAACCGGGCACAAGCGGCCGGCCGAGCCATCGCTTGAGGATGACACTGCCCATCATGTCGGCGGCCGCCATGGCGGAGAGGCCGACAGCGCCGGCCCACAACGACCAGTCCGCTCCCACTGCGACGAGGGCAAGCACGGCGCCGAAGAGACTCAGAACGCATGCCGCGAGGGTCGCCTGGCGGTCGATTCTGTCCTCGGGGTCGTCCAGTCGGCCGCCGATGGAGGCAAAGGTTTCCTCCTGGTCGGACAGGTCCAACGGTGGGCTCCCCCTGCTACGTAGGGTCACCCCACCCGGACCGCCCCTCAATCACCGGCGGAGCGGGAGGACCCGCCGCTGACAGCCGCGCACTGGTGGAGACCTTCCACGCCGAGGTCGTCGGAGTAGGCCTGACGTGCGCGCTTGACACGTAGGCCTCCGTCAAGGAGGAGCTGCCAGTCGGCCGGGCGGGGCCGGCGTCGACGGGTGAGTAGCGACGTGGAACACCGGATCGGCTCCGGCGCCGATACGATGTCACCGCGCCTTGAGTCTCCAGGGAGAGCACCGATTTGCCTGGAGAGCCGATGACGCCTGGAGCCTCGGGGGAGTACCCCACCTTCGCCCCCTGTCTTGACCACGACCTGCGCAGC
>JBKJUI010000487.1:0-10847 GCA_046590775.1 Acidimicrobiales bacterium | reverse complement strand
CCTCCAGCGCAGGCAGCTGCGGGAGGGCGCAACCCACCCCCTCGTCGAGCGGATCATGCGCATCCACGTCACCGAGGAGGCCCGGCACATCTCCTTCGCCCGTCAGTACCTGCGCACCGAGGTGCCGAAGCTGGGCTGGCTGCGTCGGCTGCATGTGGCGTTGGCCACGCCGATCGTGCTCGGGATCATGACGCCGCTGATGGTGAACCCGCCCGCCGAGCTGGTGCGCTCAGGCGTGCCCCGCCAGGTCATCCGCCAGGCATCGCGCTCGCCCGAGGCCCGGGAGCTGCGCATCGCCGCCGTGGGCAAGCTGCGCCGCTTCTGCCGCGACCTCGGGCTGATGAACCCGGTGGCCCGCCTGGCCTGGCGCATGGTCGGCCTGTGGGACGACGACGCCGACCACCTGGCCGCTCGGGCCAGGCCCGCCGCCTGAAGGCCCTCAGCCAGGGTCGGCGTCGGCGACGGCTCCGAGGCTGTCGGCCATCGCCTGGAGGAACATGGCCTGCACCACGTCGGCGGCGATGGTGCGCAGCCGCTCCACCGCCGCCTTGACCTGCGTCAGGTCGCCGTCGGTGTCGACGGCGATCCGGATGAGCAGGTGGTTCTCGGCCAACCGCAGGAACGCCTCGGCCACCTCATGGCTGGCCCGGTGGACGGTGGCCACAGCCTCCAGCTGGGCCTCCACGGGCACACCCATGGCCACCAGCTCCTCGGCCCGCCGCACCACCGAAGGGAGCTTCACCCGCAGGGTGTCGGCGTCCACCTCCTCGACCAGGCCGAGCTCAGCGGCCAGCCGGGCGGTGGCGCTCCCGTCTCCGACCCCGAGGCGTGCCTCCAGGACGCGGCGGGAGACCTCGTGGGGGGCCTCGACGGCGAACGGCTCGCGCAGAGCCCGGAGCAGGCTCCCGTCGTCGAGGACCCTGGCGATGGTGGCCAGGTTCATGCCGTCGTCCTGAAGCCGGCGGATCTGCAGGAGGCGCTCGACGTGGACGGCGCTGTAGTACCCCGTGCGGCCGTCGAGCGTCGGGGGGGCCAGGAGCCCCCGTGCCTGGTGGGCCCGGATGTTGCGCGTGGTCATGCCCACCGCGCCGGCCAGCTGGTCGATGGTGAGCCAGCTGCCGTCCACCGCCCGACCGCCTAGACCTCCTTGAGCTTGGCTCCTACGAAGTCCCAGTCGACCAGGTTCGACAGGAAGGTCTCGACGTACTTCGGGCGGGCGTTGCGATAGTCGATGTAGTAGGCGTGCTCCCACACGTCGCAGGTGAGGAGCGCCTGCTGGCTGTGCTTCAGGGGAAGGTCGGCGTTGGCCGTCTTCACGATCTTGAGCTCACCGCCCTCGGTGGCCAGCCACGCCCACCCCGAGCCGAACTGGGTGATGGCAGCGTCGGTGAACTGCTTGACGAACTCCTCGTAGCTGCCGAAGGCGGACGAGATGGCGTCGGCCACCTCGCCGGTGGGCTCCCCGCCGCCGCCGGGCTTCATGCAGCTCCAGTAGAAGGTGTGGTTCCAGGTCTGGGCGGCGTTGTTGAACAGCGGGCTCGGGTTGTCAGCCTCGAGGATCACCGACTCGAGGTCGGCATCGGTCTTGTCGCCGCCGGTGAGCTCGTTGAGCTTGGTGACATAGGTGTTGTGGTGCTTGCCGTGGTGGTACTCGAGCGTCTCCTGGCTGATGTGCGGGGCCAGGGCGTCGATGGGGTACGGCAGTTCAGGCAGGGTGAAGGCCACGAGCTGGTCCTTTCAGCGTCTTCGGTTCGAGGCGCACCCTACCTGGACCGATGCCGCCCGGGTTGATGGCCCAGACGTGTTCAGGGGGCGGCCGAGGCCGCCGGGACGGTGGTGGCGGCGCCGCTCGGGACGACTGGGTCGGCCACGCCGACGGCGAGGACGGTGAGAACCAGCGTCATGAGCACCGCGCTGATGGCCACGACCATGAAGCGGGCCAGAGCCCGAGCCGGGGTGACGTTTGCTGCTTGCTCCATGCACCAGCGGTTGCCACGACGTCCTCCGGCCAAACTCAGCAGAGGTGGAGAACGGGGCAGATCGGCCAAGGGCCCCCTTCGGCTCCGTGTCCGCAGGCCGGGCCCAGACCCCAGATGGAACGTTCCATCTGTGTACCGGTAGCGTTGCCGGCGTGGACCAGCTGCCGCCTCGCCTCCCGAGGGCGGCTGCGAGAACGTCTTCGTCGTCGGCGGTCAGCGGCGGTCCTCGCTGGCCATGAGCGGCCTCGACCGGAGGGCGTTCCTCCGGGCCGCCGCCGCTTCCTCGGCGGGTGTGGCCCTCGGGCCATGGGCCTGGCAGGCGGCCTACGCGGCGCCGGCCACGCCCGGGCCCGGACCGTACGGGCCCCTCCTCGCACCAGACGCGAACGGCCTGCTCCTCCCGGCCGGCTTCCGCTCCAGGGTGCTGGCCCGCAGCGGCGAGCCGGTGCCCGGCACTGGGTTCATCTGGCCCCACTCCCCGGACGGGGCGGCGGTGTTCCGCAGCCTGTACGACGGCTGGGTCTACGTCGCGAACAGCGAGGTGCAGGCCCAGGGCGGGGGGGCCTCGGCGATCCGCTTCCGAGCCGACGGCTCGATCGCCGACGCCTACCCGATCCTCCGGGGCACCAGCGGCAACTGCTCGGGGGGAGCCACCCCTTGGGGCACGTGGCTGTCCTGTGAGGAGACCTTCGCCGCCTCCCACGTCGGCGAGGGCCTCGTGTGGGAGTGCGACCCGACCAGGGTGAGCCAGGGCGTCGCCCGCCCGGCGCTGGGTCGCTTCAACCACGAAGCGGTGGCCGTGGAGCCGAAAGGACGGCGCCTGTACCTCTCCGAGGACCGCCCGGACGGTCGCTTCTACCGCTTCACGCCAGCCCGCTACCCCGACCTGTCGTCAGGCGCGCTCGAGGCGGCCGTGGTCGCCCCCGACGGCCAGGTGACCTGGGTGCCCGTCCCCGACCCGGCCGCCACCTCGGCCCCGACCCGCGCTCAGGTCCCCCAGGCCACCGCCTTCTCGCGGGGGGAGGGCTGTTGGCATGACCGCGGCTTCGTGTACCTCGCCACGACCGCCGACAGCCGGGTCTGGGTCCACGATCTGGCGGCCCAGACCATCGGCGTCCTCTACGACGCGGCCGACCACGCCGATCCACCGCTCACGGGCGTCGACGCCCTCCTGGTCTCGTCGGCCTCCGACCTCTACGCCGCCGAGGACGGCGGGAACATGGAGGTCGTCGTGATCACCCGCGAGCGGGTGGTGGCGCCCGTCCTGCGGTACCCGGGGAACGAGTCGTCAGAGCTGACCGGCCTGGCCTTCGACCCGTCCGGCCAGCGCCTCTACCTCAGCAGCCAGCGCGGCCCTGCTCCGACCGGGCCCGGCGTCACCTTCGAGATCACCGGCCCCTTCCGGCAGGCGGCGGCGTCCACCTCGAGCCCGCCACCATCCGGCACACCGCTGGCGCAGCTGCAGTCGCCATCGACCTCCCCTCCCCCGCCGCCGCCGCCTGACCAGTTGGAGCCTTCGGCCTCGGCACCGCTCGCCCTCGTCGCCGCCGGCATGGCCGGGACCGTGTGGGCGGCGCTGTGGCGGATCGGGTGCGGTCGGAGGGTCAGCGCCGATCGTGATCCGTCGATCCTGCCCAACGCAGGCCGCCGCTGACCAGGAGGGGGTCCTGCGACCGGCCGGTAGCGTCACGCCGGTGCCGCCTCCGCCCGCCGCCGACCCCCCGGCCGACCGAGTGGCCGAGGCCCTCGTGCTGCCGGTCCGGCGCAGCTCGCTCGCCGTGCTCATGGCCGCAGGCGTTCTGCTCGGCCTTGTCTCGGCCGTCCTCCAGCTGGCCAAGCACTCGGGATTCGAGCCGTCGTCCCTACAGCTCGACCGGCTGTTCAGCGTCGACGAGGACCTGTCGGTGATGAACTGGCTGTCTGCGTCGACCTTCCTGCTCGCCGCCTTGGCCGCCATCGCCGCGGCAGCCCAGGCGCAGGACCGACGGGCGGGGCGACTCGGCTGGCTCGCTCTGGCCGGCGCCCTGGCCTTCGTCTCCCTCGACGAGGCCGCCCAGGTGCACGACCCCGCCCAGGAGCTGGCCAAGGACCAGCTGCGGGCGGGGGGCTTGAGGGCGGTCCTGGTGCTGGTGGCGGGTGCCGCGTTGGGCGCCGTGGCCGCCCGCTTCGTCCTGCGCCTGCCGCCTCCCGTTCGCTGGCGCGTGGGCGGATCCCTCGGGCTCCTGCTGCTGGCTGCGGTCGCCATCGACTCGGCCGGGCGCAACCTGGTCGAGGACCCGGCCGCCCGGCTCGAGGCCGGCTACGTGGCCAGGTCCACCCTCGAGGAGGTGATCGAGCTCGGGTCGGCCGTGCTCGTGCTCGACGGGATGGTGGTGGCCTCCCTCAGGCGGTGAACGAACCCTGGGCCAGCCGGCGCAGCAGCACTGCGGTGAGGGCGACGGCGACCAGGACGACGGCCGTTCGAGCGGCGGTGGCGAGGCGGGGCCAGGCCCGGGCCGGCACGAGCAGCACCGGCCAGCAGGCCAGCGCGAACCGGACCTGGCTCGACACGAGGCGGCTGAACAGCGGCACCAGCCAGAAGGTCAGCGCCAGGACGGCGGCCTCCGCCGGCCACCGACGGCGACGAGCGCCGAGGGCCAGACCGACGACCAGCGCGCCGACCACGGCCACCGTGACCAGATCGAGGCCGACGCCCTCGGCCAGGTCCGGCAGGGCCCGGACCAGGTCGCCAACCGCGGTCGCCAGCGGCGCCCACGGCGGGGCCAGCTCCCGGCCCCAGGCCTCCTGCGCCCGGGTCCACCCGAAGGCATCGTCGATCTCCACCGCCTGGCGCGCCAGGACGAGGGCAAAGCCGAGTGTCGAGGCGGCGACGTAGAGGACCGCCGTCCGGTCCACCCGCCGCAGGCGGACGACACGCACGGCGGCGAGCACCGGGCCCACGAGGACGCCGACCACCCGGCTGGTGGCCGCCACCACGAGGAGGGCCGCTCCCCGGCCGTGCCGCTCGGTCCTCGAGCACCAGGCGGCAGCGGCGCTGGCGGCGATGAGCAGGCCCTCGGAGTAGTACATCCACAGGTAGTACGAGGTGGGCAGCAGGGCGAGGCCGATGACGGCCCGCCGGGCCGTGCCATCGTCGTCGACCCACGCCCGGACCGCAGCCCACACGGCCACGAAGCTGGCGAGGGCCAGGCCGTTGGCCACCAGCGCAGTGGCCAGCTCCTCGCTGCGCACCACGATGAGGACGGCGCCGGTGAGCCAGGCCAGGCCGGGAAAGAAGGCGACGTTGGAGAACTCGCTGTAGCCACCCGGTGGGGCCACGTAGCCCTCCCGCAGCAGCGAGAGGTAGTAGGCGCCGTCGAAGGCGTAGGTGGTCGTCCCGAGCCCGCCGCCGAAGGCGAGCACCACGACGGCGTGGCTCGCCCGCCAGGCGAGGAAGACCAGGACCGGGTGCACCACGGGTCGAGACCACCGCCGGACCTCGACCACCGAGCGGATCGTATGCGCCCGGACAGCGATCCACGACTGGCCGGCCGCTCCCCCCGCCTCCGATCGAGGTCCAGGCCAACGGGATGCCGATCGACGAGGAGAACGGCCATCGCCTCATCCGCCGCCTCGCCGAGAGGGACAAGAAGGCCCTGAAGTCGTTGCCAGACGTCAGGGGAGGAAGCCGGGCCGCCGGTCGAGCTGGAGCCCTTCCCCCCACCTAGCCGCTCAGAGGGGGCGGACCACGGGGAGGATGTCGACCGGGGGGGCGCCGGCGGTGACGACCGGCCAGCCCACGAGGTCGGCACGGCGGCCGAAGAGGACCAGCACGCGGCCGTCGACGGCCGTCGCCGGCTGCAGGCCGCCGTCGGTCCGATGACCCGCCGCAGCGCCCCGAGCGAGGGCTGCGGAGGTGGCCACCAGGGCGGTGGCCCCCGCCGACCGAAGGCGCTCGGCGTGCGCCTGGCACCGCAGGTAGGTGGAGGTGCCGCCGGTGGCGACGGTGCGGGCGAGGCGGGCCCGGGCCGCAGCAGCCACGTCGTCGTCGGGCACCTCGACCGTCCACAGTGCTCGCCGGACGTCGGCCAGATCCCCCTCGTCGGTGATGGCCTCGTGGCGGATGAGCTCGGCCCAGGCACCAGCCGGCGTGTCCGCCAGGTAGTGAACCGGCCCACGGCCACGGCCGTGCCAGCGGGCCGGAGGCTGCTCATCGCTCTCCCACAGGAACGCATAGGCAGGATCGCAGCTCCGGAACCAGCGCACACCGCCAGCCTGCCTCGCAGCCGTGACGCTCAGGTGGCTGCGCCCGCCCCGACCAGGACCGCAGCCAGCTCGGCCACCTGCCGCGGCCCGGGGTCATCGGGGTCCCAGTCGCTGGCCAGCAGGGACGCCGGAGTGGCTCCGGCCAGCTGCGGCCGGGGGCGGTCGAACCACCGGCGGATGCCACGGTCGTTGTACGAGCCGGCCAGGTCGGCGGTCACGAGGGCGACGTGGTGGAGCCGGTGGGCGACCGGGTCGGGCGTGGACCTGACCCCGCTGGCGTAGCGGGCCAGCGAGCTGGCCGAGATGTGGCAGAGACGAGCCACCAGCTCGTCGCCGAGCCGCACCGTGACTGCGCTCCACTCGGTGTCGGGGTGGGGCGAGGCCTCGAGGGCGTCGCCCACCCGACCGACGATGGCGGCGACGGCCGCCGGATCGGCCGGGTCGGCATCCTCGAGGGCGGCGACGTCACGCCGGGCGATGCCAGCCAGGACCAAGGCGTCGAAGGCCGAGCCCACGAAGTCGGCCATCCGCTCCCGCCGAAGCCCGGATCCGAGGAGACCCATGGCCTCGGCGCGGGTGGCCACCCGGACGGCGTGCCAGGCGGACGCTGGCGACCCGAGAAGCACCGGGACGAGATCGGAGGGCGAATGGACATCGGTCATCACCCGAATCATACCCGCAACCCTACGGGCGTGCGTCACACCGGGCGCCGCGCCCCGAGCGACAGCAGGGACGTGGTGCGCGATCACTAGATTGCCCGGCGGCGCGGTGTAAGCGGTGCAAGCGGTGTAGGAGGAGTCCCAGATGCACGCCCTGCTCCTCAGCTTCGGCATCATCTTCGTGGCCGAGCTCGGCGACAAGAGCCAGCTGATGGCCCTGGCCTTCGCCGCCCGCTACAAGGCCATGCCCATCCTCGTCGGGATCACCGCGGCCACCGCAGTGGTGCACCTGTTCTCGGTGGCGGTCGGCGCAGTCGTGGGGCTGGCCATCCCCACCCGGCCGATCTCGATCGTCGCAGGGCTCGCATTCCTCGCCTTCGCGGCGTGGACCGTCCGCGGCGACCAGCTCGACGACGACGAGGCGGCCAAGGCCGACCGTTCGAACCGCTCCGCCGTCCTGGCTGCGGCCGGGGCCTTCTTCCTGGCCGAGCTCGGGGACAAGACCATGCTGGCCACGATGACCCTGGCCACCACCGAGGGGGTGGTCGGGACGTGGCTCGGCTCGACGCTGGGCATGGTGGCGGCCGACGCCCTGGCCATCGTGATCGGCCAGCAGCTCGGCAGCCGGCTGCCCGAGCGGACCATCCGCTACGGGGCCGCGGCCTCCTTCGTCGTCTTCGGCCTGCTGTTGCTGATCGAAGGGATCAGGAGGTGAGCCAGTGAGTGAGCTCAGTCCTTCGAGGGGTTGCCTTCGGTGCGGCCTGCGGGGACGTCGTCGGCCTCGACCTCTTCGTGAGCATCAGCGACGTTGCGGCCACTGCCATCTTCGTGTTGGCCGTCGGCGTTGGTCCCGAAGGTGACAACGGTCTCGTTGCCCTTGCCGTCGAAGACGGAGGTCTGCGACTGGCCGCCGGTGTCCTGGGCGAACGGGGCGCGGATACCCTCTCCGGCGCCGGCGCGACGCTTGTCCGGGTCCGGGCCGAGCACGCCCTGTGCGTCCGGCGTGTCAAAGGCGTCGGTGTAGTTGAACGAGCGGCCTTCGCTCTCGGCCTCTTCCCTCGCCTTCGAGTTCTTCATGGCGGCAATGGGATCCTGTTCGTCTGCCAACAGTGCTCTCCTTGTTGTGTCGTTGCTTTCGGTTTACCCTGTCGCGCGGACGACAAACGGCTGCGCCCCAGGGGACGTCCCGGTCTCACCTGATCGGCCGGCGGAGCGTCTCGGACGGGGTCTCCCCAAATCGGGCCTTGTACTCGGCGGCGAAGCGACCGAGGTGGGAGATGCCCCAGCGGGTGGCGACGTCGGTCACCCGGTCGGCGTCGGTGCCGGCGGCGCTGAGCAGGTCGGCCCGGGCCCGGTCCAGGCGACGGCTGCGGATGAAGGCACTGGGGGTGGTGTGGAGGTCCGACCGGAAGGACGCTTCGAGCGTCCGCACGCTGACCCCGGCCGCGGCGGCGACGGCGGCCGACGTCAGGCGCTCGGACAGGTTCACGTCGATGAACTGCTTCGCCACCGTGGTGGTGCGGCGCTCGGTTCCCGACGGCGGCCTCGTGAGGAGGTCGGAGTACGTCGACTGGTGACCGAAGAGGAGGCCGCTCATCAGGAACTCCTCGAGCTGACCGTTCCCGACGCCGCGGCGCAGGAGCGAGCGGTGCTCGGCCAGCTCGGCCTGGAGGACCTCCACCGCCAGGTTCCACCGCGCCGAGGCGGGAGCGGCGAGGTCGAACGATGGGAGGAAGGAGAGGGTCCTGTCGGGGGCCCGGCCCAGCAGGCGGCTCAGGTGCACGACCAGGGCCTCCTGCTCGATGCCCACAAGGAGGCAGCCGGCGCCCGCGGGCCAAAGCAGGGTGATCGCACGTCCCGGCTGGAGCACGAGGGCGCAGTCGGGCGTTGCGTCGAAGGAGGCGTCGTCGCAGGTGACGTGCGCCGCCCCGTGCATCGGCTCGACGACGAGGAACCGAGGCGCCGACCCCGACAGATCGAGCTGCGTCGCCGAGGCGAGGTCCAGGTACGCAAGGGTGACCGGGCCCGTCGTCACGGTGTGCAGGCTGGCCCGGAACCGGTCGGCGGCACCGATCGAGGCCTTGATCCGGTGACGCCCGAGGAAGGGTGAGCCGAGCCGCTCGGCCGTCGGCGGATCGTCCGTCGAGAAGAGGCCGTGCGGCGCCAGAGCAGGCGGCGGCCCCGTCCATCCCCGAGGTTGCACATAGGTGTGACCGGCCTCTAGGTCGACCCGAACTCCCACCATTGGCCCGCGCATTTCGGATAGGAGCTGCGCTTTGGGGATAGCGCATCCTCCCACGACGCCCCAGGATTAGCGAGTCCACACGAAGACGCACCTTGGGAGAGCCGATGCCGCAGAAGATCTCGAGGGAGCCGCTGGAGTACAGCCGGCACCCGGCCATGCGACCGAAGCAGGACCCGGACCTCCTCGACGAGCTCGCCTACGAGCATCGCCACATCGAGCGCCTGTGGGCCGAGCTGCAGCGGGCCCACCGGTACGAGGCCGAAGGCGATCCGGCCGACGGCGCCAGGCTGGGAGACGCCGCCGACCAGAGGGAGCTGGGTCGTCGCCTCATTGAGGTTCTGGCCAAGCACGAGGCCGTGGAGGACGGCGTCCTCTACCCCGCCGCGGTTCGGGTGATGACCGAGGAGTGGGTCGACCACGCCAGGAACGACCACGAGACCATCCGCGACCTGCTCGACGAGGCGCACGGTCAGGACCCCGGTGAGGAGCGGGTCTTCGAGCTGTTCAGCGAGGCCCTGGCCCGGGTCGTGGCCCACATCCAGGAGGAGGAGAAGATCCTCTTCCCGGTCATGCGGGTCGAGGTGCCGAGGGGCGAGCTCACCCACCCCGGCCACCCGGACGGCCGCGAGCTGATGCCCGGCCATCCGTGGGTGATCGACCTGACCGCCGCCGAGCAAGAGGTCGCGGCCTCGAACGGCAACGGAAACGGCAACGGCGGAAGCGACCGGAAGGACAGGAAGCGCAGGCGGCTGCTGCGGCGCTGACCCCTCCCCCTCGCCTGCGCCCGCCGTCGCAACGGCCTGGGTGAGGCGACACCGCCCTTGTGGTGTCCTGTCACCATCACCGCCAAGTGAACGGCGGTGAAGACTCGCTCGACGTGGCCGACGGCGCTTCGGCCTACCCTGCCATCGAATGAGCGGCACCGTTGGCGCCTCCGCCGCCTCGTACCTCTTCGTCCCGGCCACCCGCCCCGACCGGGTCGAGAAGGCTCGCCGCAGCGCCGCGCACGAGGTCATCGTCGACCTCGAGGATGCCGTGGCCGCTCACGACAAGGCGGCGGCCCGTGACGCTCTCGCCCACCTGCCGCCCGGACGTCCGGTGCACGTGCGGGTCAACGCCCGGAGCACGTCCTTCCACGACGCCGACCTGCGCGCCGTAGCCGGCCTCTCGTGGGTCTCGGCCGTGGTGGTGCCGAAGGTGGAATCGGCCGCCGACGTGCAGGCCGTGGCTGCCGCGCTGCCCTCGGGCATGGCGATCGTGGCGCTGATCGAGTCAGCGCGCGGCGTCGTCGCCGTCGACTCGATCGCCTCCGCCTCCTTGGTCCGCCTGCTGCTCGGCAGCGCCGACTACCTGGCCGACATCGACGCCCAACCGGGCAGCCAGGTGCTGGCCTACCCGCGTTCGCGCCTGGTCGTGGCCTCCCGGGCGGCCGGCCTCCCGCCACCGGTGGACGGCCCCACCCTCGCCACCGACGACGTCTCGCTCGTCCGATCCGAGGCGGAGGAGGCCAGGTCGCTCGGCATGGGCGGCAAGCTGTGCATCCACCCGGCGCAGCTCGCCGTCGTCCACCAGGTCTTCCGCAGCTCCGAAGAGCAGCTCCGCTGGGCGAGCGCAGTGCTGGCCGCATCCGCTGACCACGGCGGCGGGGTCTTCGCCTTCGAGGGGTCCATGGTCGACGAGCCGGTGCTCGTCCGCGCCCGCCGGCTCCTCGGGCCAGAC
>JBKJUI010000481.1:0-9450 GCA_046590775.1 Acidimicrobiales bacterium | reverse complement strand
CGAACGGCCCCTGAACGTCGACCTCTCCGGGGGTGAGCGCAAGCGCAACGAGACCGTGCAGCTCGGTGTCCTGCAGCCCCGCTTCGCCGTGCTCGACGAGATCGACTCGGGCCTCGACGTCGACGCCCTCCGGGCCGTGTCCCGCAGGATCGAGGCCGAGACGACCGAGCGCGGCCTCGGCGTGCTGGTCATCACCCACTTCAGCCGACTCCTCACCGAGCTGCGGGCCGACCACATCCACGTGCTGAGCCGGGGCCGCGTCGTCGCCTCCGGTGGCCCCGAGCTGGCCGAACAGCTGGAGAGCCGGGGCTACGTCGACTTCGAGCCCGAATAGCCGCCGCTCACTCGCTCGCTGCGCTCGCTCCGTTCGGGCGGGTTCCCTGGTCGGCCTACGGCCGGCTGTCTGCCACGGCGGGGCAGCAAGCTGCCCTTTTGCCGCCTGACGAGGGGGACTCCGCAAGCTCCGTCCCCCTCGAGCTCCCCCTGCTGGTTCGCGTCTGCCCACTTCTGGTCTCCGGGGGAGCCAGAAGTGGGCAAACGCGAGGGTGGGAAGGTCGCGGCTAGGTCGCCGCTGCCTCCGGCGCCACGGTGACCTCGTCGGGGGTCTCCACGGGGGCGGCTTCGCCGAAGGGGACGGGGGCGATCTTGCCGCCGACGACGTAGACGGGGTCGCCGACGGCCACGGTGTTGTAGACCCACCCGCTCTCCCACATGGGGACCCGGACGCAGCCGTGGGAGGCGGGGGTGGCAGGGATCGACCCGGAGCCGTGGATGGCGATGCCGCCGTAGAAGTAGACCGGGTCGTACAGGCTGCCCAACGCCGACTCCCGCAGGCCTGAGATCTTGCGGTCGGCCCGGAAGGAGCCGCCCGGAGTGATGGCCACGTCGCAGGCACCGCCCTTGTCCTTCGGGGCGCAGTAGGGCTGGCCGTTGCCCGTGGAGACGGGGAGGACGCGGAGGAGGCTCCCGTCCTTCCAGAACTGGGCGATCTGGCGGTTGAGGTCGATCTCCACCCTGGTGGGCTCGCCGGTGGCCACCATGGGGCCGCCGAGGCCGACCTCGGCCAGCTTGGCCAGCGTCGCCGGATCGGCCCGCCCGGTGCGGGGCAGGTTCTGCTGCTTCTGGAAGGCCATCACCGCCATCGTGAGCTTCTGGTCGTAGGTGCCGTCGACGTGGCCGGGGCTGAAGCGGAGGGTGCCGAGGCGGCCCTCGAGGGCGGCGACGGCAGCCCCCTTGGCCCCGTTGGCCAGGCCCTTCGGGCCGGCGTCGATGACCGGCGCAGCGGGAACGGTGTCGACCACCGGGGCCGCGCTGGGCGTCACCGTCGGAGGGGCCACGGTGGATGGTGCCGTCGTGCTGGGGCCGCCGCCGGGCGAGACCGAGCTCGCCGGACCGTCGGGCAGCCTGGCGATGGCCACCGGGACGAGCCGGTCCTGGGCACAGCCGACCAGGCTCCCGGATGCAGCGAGGACGGCGAGCAGCAGCTTGGGTCGCGCCGGGCTGATCACCTTGGAGCCTTTCGGGGGGATGTCGACGGAGAAGTGTCGCATCATCCAATCAGGAATCGGCGGATGGCTCAAGGTTGCGCCGGCAACCGGTCCGCCGGCCCGGTCGGGGGTGGAATGCGGAGGTCGAGGGCGCGCAGAGCGCCCGGCCGGAGCAGCGCCAGGAGCGCCACGACCACGAGGAGGCCGGCGGCGCCGATCGTGGTGGCCCACCGCAGGCCGAGGGCGTCGCCCACCAGGCCCTGCCAGAGGGCACCCAGCGGGTAGAGCGTGCCGAGGGCGACCAGGAAGAGCGAGACGACCCGGCCGCGGAACTCGACCGGCGCCCGCAGCTGCACCACGGCCTGCAGACCGGCCAGGACGCCGATGTAGGCGGCTCCCAGCAGGACCATGGCCCCGAGGGCCCACGGCAGGCTCGGGGCCCAGGCGTACGCGGTGACGAGCACGGGGGTGGACACCAGGGAGACGACGAGCGTGCGTCGGCGGCCGAAGCGCAGCGCCAGCGACGGGACCACCAGCGCCCCGGTGACTGCGCCGATGCCCTGGGCCGTCGTCAGGAGGCCCGTCGCCCGGGCGACGTCCTGCTCCTCTCCACCCACGAGCGCCCCCGCCCGCCCGGCGACGAGGGCGATGAACGGCGAGACGAGGAAGGCGGCCACGGCCACCAGGCCGAGGGCGGAGCGGCACCCCGGCTCGGCCCAGGCGGCGCGCCCCCCGGCGACGATCCTGGCCACCACGCCCGTCCGGTCCCGTGAGGTCGGCGGGGGCAGCCGGACCGAGGCGATAGCGGCCACGGCGGCGAAGAACGAGAGGGCGTTCACGGCGAAGGCCGCCTCGAACGACCCGAAGGCGATGACGAGAGCGGCCAGGGCGGGGCCGAGGACCCGGCCGATGTTGTACTGGGCCGTGCCGAGCGAGACGCCGGCCAGCAGCTCATCCGGCGGGACGAGGTCGGGCAGCAGCGACTGCACGACGGGCAGCCGGAGCGCGGCCGAGCAGCCCTCGACGAGTACGAGGGCCGTGACCACCCCTGCCGTGGCCTGGCCGCGAGCGGCCAGGACGGCCAGGCAGGCGGCGACGGCGGCCTCGAAGCAGTTCAGGACGATGAGGAAGCGGCGGCGGTTGACGCGGTCGGCCAAGGCACCACCGAGCGGTGACAGCAGCCCGATCGGGAGGAAGGCGGCCACCGCGGCCAGGGCCACGAGGGCGTCGCGTCCGGTCGTCGACTTGATCAGCGACCCGACGGCGACCGTCTCCATCCACGAACCCGCGTTCGAGACCATCCCCGCCGTCCACAGGGCGGCGAAGGGCCGGTGGCGCAGCGGCGTCAGGGCCGCAGGGAGCCGCAACGCCGGTTACGACGGCCGGGAGGTGGAGCGGCGACGGATGGTCATCGGACGGGTGGAGCGTACGCTCCACCCCATGGCAAGACGCGCGTTCACAGGGTTCGGCGCCGGGCGCACGGCCGACGAGGCGCTGGCCAGCGCCGAGGTCCCTCCCAGCCTGGCCCGGGTGGGCGAGATAGCCGTGCCCGAGGGCGAGAACCCGTCCAAGGTCGGCACCTTCGTGCAGCGGGTGGCGCTCGACCAGAGCGCGCTGGCCGATGTCCCCGCTGAGCTCCGCTCCACCGTCGAGGTGGCGGCGGCGCAGCTGGCCGAGTCGCCCGACCTCGCCCTGGCCATCTCGATGGCCGGGACCCCGGCCGGCGACAAGATGCTGGCCCGCCTGGCTCCGGCCGACGACCAGGCCCTGCCCTGGCTGCTCTTCGGCCTGGTGCAGGTGGAGGACGAGAGCACAGGGGCGTAGCCCCGCCGTGCCTCAGCCTCGGAGCGCCAGCAGCTCGGACATGAGGTTTCCCCGGGCCTGTTCCTCGCGGCGCTCCATCGGCGGCGTGGAGAAGAGCCGGGGGAGGTCGAGCAGGGCGCGCAGCACGTCGGCCCTCCCGGTCCTCCAGGCCTGGTCGCTGACGTGGCCGAACTCCTGGCGCACCCCCCGCACGTAGGCCACGTACGCCGGCCGCTCAGCGCCGAGGACGGCCAGGTCGGCGTCGAGGAGGACCGCCTCGTCGGGCGAGGTGGCCTCGTGGCCCGCCGTGGCCAGCACCAGGCGCTGCACGTCGGCCACCCGCCGGAACGGCTCGAGCGTCGCCAGCACCTGGGCGGCCAGAAAGGCGCTGGCGGCCTCGTTCGTCGCCGACCTCGGGTCGTAGACGGCGTCGTGGAACAGGGCGGCCAGGCGCACCGCCTCGGGGTCGGCCACGTCCACCTCGGCCAGCAGGCGCTCGACGTCGGCGATGACCCGCTCGAGGTGCCGACGGTCGTGGTAGCGGCGGTGGGGCTCGTCGTAGCGCGCCGCCACCTGCTGGAGCGCGGGGTGCGCGGGCAACATGGGACGGTGATTCTGGTCGACGACCCGCTGTGGCTGTGGCGAGGGCGGCGCTGGTGCCATCTCGTCAGCGACGAGTCGACCGACGAGCTCCACGCCTTCGCCGAACGGCTGGGCATCCCCCGCCACGTCTTCCAGGGCGACCACTACGACCTTCCCGAGGAGCACCGGCCCCGGGCGGTGGAGCAGGGCGCCACCGAGGTCGGCAGCCGGGAGCTCGTCCGCCGCCTCCGGGCATCCGGCCTGCGTCGCCCGCGCCGGCCCGCCTGAGCCCGGATCTGGAAAGCACGAAGGGGGAGCCGAAGCTCCCCCTTCGCGGCGGCTGCTGCGCTCGGCGGGTGCGCAGCGCCACTTCCTAGAGGCAGGTGGCGGACCCGCACCCCAGGTGAAGCACAGCATAACCCATCCGCGCCGCTACCCGACGCGCCGCTCAGTTTCCTGCTTCGTCGAGGGCCTGGGTCAGCGTGTTCCACGAGAGCGTGGCGCACTTGATCCGCACCGGAAACTTCACGACGCCCTGGAGAGCCTCGAGATCGCCGAGCTTCACGTCGGGCTCGTCGGCCCCGTTCGGGCCGTCCGCACCCTCCCCGGCCTCGTCGCCGTCGCCCCCCAGGGACTGCTCGTGGACCGACATGAGGCCCTTGAAGCGGCGGATCAGGGCCCGTGCCTCGCCCAGGCTTCGGCCCTTCACGGCCGAGGTCATCATCGACGTCGACGACTGGCTTATCGAGCAGCCCTGGCCGGAGAACTTGATGTCGGCCACCTTCCCGTCCTCGACCTGGACGAAGAGGATGACCTCGTCGCCGCACAGGGGGTTGAACCCCTCCACCCGCTCGGCGGGCGGAACGGGCAGCTCGCCCCGGTTCCGAGGGCTTCGGTAGTGATCCAGGATGATCTCCCGATACAGGTCGTCGAGGCCCATGTGTTCCTTCCCGGCCCCTACAGCGAGAAGAGGTCGTTTGCGTCGGACAGGCCGGCGACCAGGGCGTCGACGTCAGCCTCGTCGTTGTAGAGGTAGAGCGAGGCCCGGGTGGTGGCGCCGACGCCCAGGATGCGCATCAGCGGCTTGGCGCAGTGGTGGCCGGCCCGGACGCACACCCCGGTCTGGTCGAGGACCTGGGAGACGTCGTGGGGGTGGATGTCCTTGTAGCTGAAGGACAGCGCCCCGCCCCGCATGGCCGGCTCGCTCGGGCCGTAGACGGTGACGTCGTCGCCGTGGCGCTCGTGCAGGGCCCGCAGGGCGTAGGCGGTGAGCGACACCTCGTGCTCGCGCACCGCCTCCATGCCGACGGCGGTGAGGTACTCGACGGCGGCGTGGAGGCCGACCGCCTCGGCGAAGGGCATGGTCCCGGCCTCGAACTTGGTGGGTACCTCGGCCGTCGTGAAGCCGTCGAGGCGGACGTCGCGGATCATCTCGCCGCCGCCCAGGAAGGGGGGCATGGCCTCGAGAAGCTCGGGACGGGCCCACAGGGCGCCGATGCCGGTGGGCCCGCACATCTTGTGCCCGGTGAACCCGAAGAAGTCGACCCCGAGCTCCTGCACGTCCGCCGGCACGTGGGGCACCAGCTGGGCGCCGTCGACGAGCACCAGGGCCCCAGCGGCATGGGCTGCGTCGGCGATGCGCCGCACCGGGGTGAGGGTGCCGAGCACGTTGGACATGGCTGTGAAGGCCATCAGCTTGGCGCCGTCGAGCAGCCGGTCGAGGTGGGTGAGATCGAGCGTGAAGTCCTCGGCCATCGGCACGAACCGCAGCTCGATGCCCAGCTTCTCCTTGAGCATCAGCCACGGGACGAGGTTGGCGTGGTGCTCGACCTCGGTGAGGACGACGGCGTCGCCGGCCTTGAGGTTGGCGCCCCCCCAGCTGGCCGCCACCAGGTTGATGGCCTCGGTGACGTTCTTGGTGAACACCAGGCCGGTGGGGGAGGGGGCGCCGATGAAGCGGGCGACCGCCGCCCGGGCGGCCTCGTAGGCCTCGGTCGACTCGACCGCCATCTGGTAGGTGCCCCGGTGGATGTTGGCGTTCGAGGTCTCGTAGAAGCGGGTCATGGCCTCGAGGACGGCCCGTGGCTTCTGTGAGGTGGCGGCCGAGTCGAGGTAGACGAGGCGGTGGCCGTGCACGGTCCGGTCGAGGACCGGGAAGTCCTTCTGCAGCCGGGCGACGTCGAGCGTGCTCAATCCCCTGCCTCCGGAGCCGGCGGGCTCTGCCGGAAGGCCTCGTAGCCGTCGGCCTCCAGGCGATGGGCGAGGTCGATGCCGCCGGACTCGACGATCCGCCCGTCCAGCAGGATGTGGACCACGTCGGGCTCGAGGAGGTCGAGGATCCGGACGTAGTGGGTGATGAGCAGCACGCCCAGCTCAGGGCGGGCCTTCCGCACCTCCTGCACGCCGTGGGCCACCACCTTGAGGGCGTCGATGTCGAGGCCCGAGTCGGTCTCGTCGAGGATGGCGATGTCCGGCTCGAGCACGGCCATCTGGAGGATCTCGTTGCGCTTCTTCTCGCCGCCGGAGAAGCCCTCGTTGAGGTAGCGGTCCATCATCGTCTCGTCGATCTGGAGCCGCTTGGACCACTCCATGATGGCCAGCCGGGTCTCGAGCACCGAGAGGTCCTCGATCCCCTTCCGGGCCGACAGCGCCTGCCGCAGGAACTGGCGGATGGGCACCCCCGGGATCTCCTCGGGATACTGGAAGGCCAGGAACATGCCGGCCTTGCCCCGGGCGTCGACCGGCCAGGCGGTGACGTCCTCGCCCTTGAAGCGGAGGGAGCCGGCCGTCACCTCGTACTGGGGGTTGGCCAGCAGGGTCTGGGCCAGCGTGCTCTTGCCCGACCCGTTCGGTCCCATGAGGGCGTGGACCTCGCCGACACCGACGGTGAGATCGACCCCCCGCAGGATCTCGTTGCCCTCGACCGACACGTGGAGGCCGTCGACCTCGAACAAGGGGGCAGGCACGCCCCAAGTGTATTTGCACTACGCCCGTAGGGGAAACCCCACAGGCCTCCGGCCCCTCCTGTCCTCCTGCGCCGGCCTGGCGGGCGGTCGGGCTCGGGTGGCGGCCGGGCTACCCCGAAACCCCACAGGCCTTCGGCCCCTTCTGTCCTCCTGCGCCGGCCTGGGCGGGCGGTCGGGCTCGGGTGGCGCTCCGGCTACCCCGAACCCCGCCCGGACTGCAGGAGAATGATGATCGTCACGATCTCGTTCTCCTGGCAGCGGCCGTGTCAGACGCCGGACCAGCCCTCGGGGAGGAGGGTGTCGCCCTGGGCGTGGCGGTAGAAGACCTGCCACCCGTGGTAGCCGAGAAAGGCCCGTGGCTCGGCGGTCATCACGGCGGCGTAGGCCAGGACGGCGTCGACGTAGGCGTTGGAGTGGTTGTAGCTGAAGACCGCCCCCCGGGGGTTGCCGTTGACGCCGTTGCGCTTCAGGAGCCGGGCGGCGCCCTTGGAGGCGTCGGTCAGGTCCTCGATGTCCCCTCCGGCGCCGTACTGGGTCCAGGTGGCCGGCAGGAACTGCATCGGCCCCTTGGCGCCGGCGGTCGACGTGCCCCGGATGCGCCCCATCCGGGTCTCCACCAGGTGGATGGCGGCCAGCACCTCCCAGGGGACGCCCACCTCACGGCCGGCGGCCTGGTGGGCGGCCCGGACCTCGGTGGCCGGTGGCGGGGGCACGATCCGCCACTTCGGGAAGGTGGTCGGCCGGCGCAGGTGCATCGAGGCCAGCCGCACCTCGGCGTCGGCGTTCGCCGCTACGGCGCTGCGGAGCGACGACGGGACCGCAGCGAGCACATCCGGTCGCCAGGTCGGGTGGGCCGCCAGCTGGCGGTAGGCCACCTGCTGGGCCAGGCCCAGCGCCGCCAGGTCGGACGGCGTCATGGCCTGGTCCCGCACGGCCCGCTCCACCCGCGCCAGCTCGGCGCCGAGCGCAGCCGCCGTCGGCGGAGGCGCGGGACCGGGCCCGGCCAGCGACCCGGCCGTCGCCGGAAGCGGTGACGATGGCGGCGCAGCGGCCGGCGCGGTCACCGGGGCGACCGTCGCCAGGGTCGCCTCGGTCCAGGGGGCCGTCCCGGGCAGCGGCTCGGCGTCGGCCTGGATCGGCGGCGGCGCCTGGCCGGGACGGACCTCATCGCCCCCCGAGCTGCACCCAGCGGCCAGGACGGCGACGGCGACGAGGGCGACGACCCGGCGCACGGCCGCCCACCGTACCGACCCGCCCGACAACTGACAGGAGCCTGGCTGCCTGTCAGGGTACGCAGCGCCAATCAGAAGGTTGGGTTGCTCGGGCCGGGGTTCACGCCGGCTGCGTGGCGGGCAGAGCAGGGGCATGCATGACAAGCGGGCTCTGTGGAAGGTCGTCGGCACCCTGACCGGGATCCTGTCGGGCATGGCCACCAAGAAGGTGCTGCAGGCTGGGTGGAAGAAGGTGAGAGGCGGCGACCCGCCGACGAACCCGGCGGCACCGGGCACGTCGTGGAAGGAGGCGCTCATCTGGGCGGCCTCGTCGGGCGTGGCCATGGCCGTCACCCGGATGGTGGCCCAGCGCGGGGCGGCCGAGGCCTGGAAGGCCAAGAAGGGCAGCTACCCGCCCGGACTGGAGACGGTCAGCCCCTGATCGGTGGTCCCTGCGTCCCTGAGGTCCTCCTTCCAGGACCGGAAGCGCACGTGGGTCGCTCCGCTCGGTCCCAGCCCCTCAGCGGTGCCGTCGGCGTGGAGGCGCAGGACGTGGCGGATGTCGAGGTCCTCGGCCCGGAGGGCCATGTAGCGGGCGTCGCCGTGGCTCGCAGGGCCCGCCCGCCACAGCAGCCAGCCATGGATCCGCCGGATGTACGCCACCCGCTCGTGCCCGAGGTCGGCGCCCAGCGCCAGCAGCTCGGCCGGGGCCTCGGCCCAGGCGGTGGCCACGATGGTGCGGTCCCGAGTCGGGGTGTCCGGCAGGTCAGCGGTGGAGATCGGCCGAGCGTCGTCAGGCCGCTGGTGGTACGGCAGCGAGTCGGTCACGTCCGTGGCCACGGGAGGAGCAGGCCATCGAGGTCCGGGTCGTTCGGCGGCGGCGCGCCGTCCCGGTAGGAGCCGACGTAGAGCCAGCCCACGATGGCGTCCTGTTCGTCCAGCCCCAGGGCCGCCTTGACGGTGGGGTCGTAGGACGGGTCGCCGGTGCGCCACATCGAGCCGAAGCCGAGGGCCGTGGCCGCCAGGCAGGCGTTCTGGGCCGCGGCCGCCGTCGCCGCCAGCTGTTCTTCCCACGGCACCTTGGCCGATGGCTGGTGCACCGCCGAGACCACCAGCACGAGCGGCCCCCGCCCAAGCTTGGTGCGCTCCTTGTCCCGCTTGGCCGGCACCAGGTCGCGGCCCGCCTCAGCGCAGCGCAGGTCGTAGGCCGCGGCCAGCACCTGGCCGAAGTCGTCCTTGGCCGCTCCTTTGAGCACGGTGAAGCGGAAGGGGCGCAGCCGCTCGTGGTCGGGCGCAGCGGCGGCGGCCCGGAGGATGGTCCGCAGGTCGTCGCCTGCCGGGGCCGGCGCCACCAGGCGGCCGGTGGACCTCCGGGCGAACAGCACCTCGATGGCGTCCACA